>JAJPZE010000005.1 GCA_021204565.1 Prevotella sp.
ATTTTAACTCCCGTTTTGTCTGATGATCAGATGAAGGAAGCGGTCGCTAAGTTCGAAAAGGTGCTCACTGATCAGGGTGCCGAGATTGTCAATGTAGAGAACTGGGGACTGAAAAAGATGGCCTATCCGATTCAAAAGAAATCGACCGGGTTCTACAGCCTTATTGAGTTCAAGGGTGAGCCTACAATTGTAAGCAAGCTCGAAACGGCATATCGCCGCGACGAGAAAGTTATTCGTTTTATCACGGTCAAACTTGATAAGTACTCTGCCGCATACGCAGAGAAGCGGCGGAACAAGTTTGCTAAAAAAGAGGAGGAGTGATTTATGGCTGCAACATCCGAAATCCGTTATTTGACGGCACCGTCGCTCGACGTGAAGAAGAAAAAGTACTGCCGGTTCAAGAAGAGCGGAATAAAGTACATCGACTACAAAGACCCCGAGTTCCTCAAGAAGTTTCTCAACGAGCAAGGCAAGATATTGCCCCGAAGAATTACAGGCACAAGCCTTAAGTATCAACGCCGCGTGGCGACCGCAATCAAGCGTGCGCGCCTGTTGGCTCTGCTCCCGTACGTTACCGATTTAATGAAATAAGGAGACAGGATATGGAGATTATACTTAAAGAGGATATAATCGGGCTTGGATACAAGAACGATATAGTGAAAGTGAAGAGCGGGTACGGGCGCAACTACCTCATACCTACCGGTAAGGGCGTTATTGCATCCGAGTCCGCCAAGAAGGTGTTGGCGGAGAACCTCAAGCAACAAGCCGCCAAACTCGCCGTTATCAAAGAGGCTGCACAGAAGCGCGGTGCGGCGCTTGAGGGCGTGGTTTTGACCATTGCCGCAAAGGTGTCCGCTTCGGGCGTAACTTACGGCTCGGTCAACACGGCAACCGTTGCGGCGGAGCTGAAAGCGAAAGGGTTCGACATCGATCGTAAGATAATAACGATGAAGGACATAAAAGCCGTAGGCAAATACGAGGCAACAATTCACTTCCATAAGGAGGTCGAGGTGAAAGTGCCGGTAGTTGTTGTGGCGGACCTTAGTAACGAAAAGCCCGTGCCAAAGGACGAAGCCGCCCCCGAGAGACAAGTTCCGGGCGAACAGTCTCAAGAGACTGAGGCTCCGGAAGATGTCTTCGAAGGGGAGCCGGAAGAGGAAGAGGCATAACGAAAAGTCGCAAAACAATGAATTATAACGTATAAATAAGAAGAGAGAATCCTACGCCTGAGGCGGTAGGGTTCTCTCTTTTTGCACTCTTTTTATGCGTCATTTATGCGTTACGACCTATATTCAAAACTAACCCGAAATTATGAGAAGACGTAGTTCGACGCTATCGAGGATTATCAAGGTTGCGGTAATTCTGTTGGTTGTAGCGGTAATCATGCTTTTGCCGACCACGGCGTTCGGCATTGACAACCTAACGGTCATCCAGCAGAGGATGATAGCTATATTTGCCTTTGCGGCATTGATGTGGATTGCGGAAGCGGTGCCGGCGTGGGTTACTTCCGTGCTCGTAATTGTGGTTATGCTCTTCACAGTGAGCGATTCCGCTATTTCCGTGCTTATTGACGTGTCGCGTTACGGCGGTGTGGATGTCACCACGACCGAGGTTGCGGGCGAGGAGATAACGAAGATGACCGGCATTATTCCTTACGGGGACATAATGTCGTCGTTTGCCGACCCTACGGTGATGCTCTTTATGGGCGGCTTCATCTTGGCGTTGGTTGCCTCGAAGAGCGGCGTGGACATCACTATGGCGCGTATTATGCTCCGCCCGTTCGGCAACCGTCCGACTATTGTGTTGCTCGGCTTTATGTTCGTTACGGCAATCTTCTCAATGTTCGTCAGCAACACTGCAACAGCGGCGATGATGCTTACGTTCCTCGCCCCTGTATTCCGCACGCTCCCCGAACGCGAGCGCGGACGGACCGCCTTAGCGCTCGCCATTCCTATCGGCTGCAATATCGGCGGTATCGCGACGCCGATTGGAACGCCGCCTAACGGCATCGCGCTCAGCGCTTTACGCGGAGCCGGGATAAACATCGGCTTCCTCGATTGGGTGATTATGATGTTCCCGCTAATGATTGTCATATTGCTTATCGCTTGGTTCATTCTGACAAGAGCTTATAAATTCACAGCCAAATCCCTGCATTTCACGATTGAAGGCGGCGCCGAAAAGAATTGGCAAACCACCGCGATATACATCATTTTGGTTGCGACGATTATCCTTTGGTGCGGCGAAAAGATTATCGGTATCAATTCGTACGTGGTTGCGCTGTTCCCTATCGGTGCATTTGCGGCATTGGGCATCATCACCGCCGAGGACATCAAACATATCGATTGGTCGGTTCTGTGGATGGTTGCCGGCGGCTTCGCGCTCGGCACGGGTATGAAAGCGTCGGGCTTGGCGAAGAACCTTGTCGAGAGTATTCCGTTCGAACATTTCCCGTTGTTAGAGGTGTTGATTGGCGCGGGCTTGCTCTGCTGGATTTTGTCGACATTCATCTCGAACTCCGCTTCGGCGGCTCTGCTTGTGCCCATACTCATCACCGTCGGTGAGGGGATGCGCGAGCAGCTCGGTCCCGTCGGCGGCGTGGCGACGCTCGTGCTCGGCATCGCGCTCTGCGCCTCGTTTGCTATGGCTCTCCCGATATCCACCCCGCCGAACGCCATCGCTTACTCCACCGGGCTCGTCCGGACCGGACAGATGGCTCGCATGGGTATCATCGTCGGCATCATATCTATGATTTTAGGCTATTCGCTCCTTATTTTTCTCGGCTCGCAAGGATATCTCTGGCAGTTCGGAAGATAAGCACTGTTTATATCGACACATAATTAAAGCGCCCCGATTGTTCACGATAGCGAGCTTTCGGGGCGTTCCTTTTACGCCCGCTCGCAACCCTCATTTGTGGTTTTTAATAAAGTTATTACTCCGGTCGGGAAATATTGTTTATTTTTGCATTCGGGAGCGTCTTACGCAGATGTTGCCCGTACGATACAATAATTAAAGACCAATTAAACTTTACAAGACTATGTCGCAAAAGAGAAAGCTTCAGCGTGCCGAACACGAGAAACAAGAGAAGCGCAAGGCGGAGAAAGTTATTAAATGGATATTCGTTGTACTTATTCTTTTGGCTCTCTGTTACGGAATTTACATCAGCGTTCTGATGGCCGCATAGAGCGTCAATCCTCTGGCTTCACCACCATACAATCATACACAACGGGCGTGCAAAACCGTCCGTCGGGTTCGTCGGGCGGTATGTATTCACACGGAGAAAAACAGCGTTATGAGCGGGATGGAGATAGAACGGAAGTTCCTTGTCAGGCGGGGCGGAGAGTATAAGAACTTAGCTCACGCCGTGAGCCGTATACGGCAAGGGTATATTCCTGCTGAGGGCGCGACGGTCAGAATACGCACCCGAGACGAGAGCGCATACATCACCATTAAAGGAAAAAGTGTTGACGGGGGTGTGAGCCGCTATGAATTTGAAACGGAAATAGCTATGAACGAGGCTGAGGAACTATTCAAATTGTGTCGCGGCGGCTTTGTCGACAAATGCCGTTACCTTGTTCCGAGCGGCGCACATATGTTTGAGGTGGATGAGTTTAAGGGGGCTAACGAGGGCTTGGTCGTCGCCGAAGTGGAGCTCAAAAGCGCGGACGAGGCGTTTGTCAAGCCGCCGTTTATCGGCGACGAGGTTACGTCCGACCGGCGTTTCCGCAATTCTTTTATCGCCCTGCACCCTTATTCCGAGTGGCGAGATACCGTGCCGGAAGAATACCGATGAGGCATCCGAGCAACGCTCCGACTACATTCGCGGCAAAGTCCGCCCACTCTCCGGAGCGTGTCCCGGCGGTCAGATACTTCTGCGCCAACTCTATTAAGCCGCTCATCAGTATGGCGGCAACAAGGCTGAAACATAATAACCTGCGCCAACGGATGACGCTCTTCCTGCGCCCGTACTCCGTCATAATCACCGCCACAAGCACGCCATACATCACGAAATGCGTCCATTTATCGATAAATTTAATGCCTTTCAACGGGGGTATATCGGGGATAGGGACGAGACAGATAATCCATATAAAAAGGATAAGAAATACCGAAACGGGCTGCTCCTTTATATGTAGCCGAACGGCGGAGAGTAATCTTTTCATTCTTATTTCGCGTGTGATAAACAGCTTTATGCGGTGCAAAGGTAATGAGAAATATATAATTTTGCAGTCTGAACGAGATATATAGATATTTTTGGATGAACGTTTATAAGGGGAATTTCAGCACACGTACGGGTGCTTTGCTTGCCGCCGCAGGGTCTGCCGTAGGGTTGGGAAATATATGGCGTTTCCCTACCGAGACAGGCACACACGGCGGGGCGGCGTTTCTTGTTATATATATATTCTTTATGATTGTGCTTGGCGTGCCGATTATGATAACCGAGCTTGCGATAGGGCGGCACGGGGGGCGCAACGTCTCCCATTCATTTTATGTGATGAGCGGCGGAGTGCGCGCGTGGGGATATATAGGTATTGTGCCCGTTGTCGCCGGCGTGTTGGTGCTGAGTTATTACTCGGTGGTCGCCGGCTGGACGTTGGATTATTTCGTCTCGGCGTTGTCCAATCAATTCGCCGGCAAAAGCCCGGAAGCGTATGCCGCATATTTCACCGACTTCTCCTCTAATACATGGCGGCCCGTGGCGTATCTCGCCGCAACCGTGTTTCTCACCGCCGCCATCGTGGCGTTCGGCGTAAGGAAAGGTATAGAGCGCGCATCGAAGATTATGATGCCCATGTTGTTCGTTTGTCTGGTGTTGCTTGTATGCGGCTCGCTCACCCTTCCCGGCATGCGTACCGGGTTGGCGTTCTATTTCCGCCCCGACTTCTCTCAGGTTACGGGGGGCACGATACTGTCGGCGATGGGGCAGGCGTTCTTCTCCTTATCCC
>JAJPZE010000116.1:0-10870 GCA_021204565.1 Prevotella sp.
GTAATAGAGGCTGTAGCCGAGCACGTTGCCGACACCACACGGGGAACGGTCTTGGGCAAGGGGGATGTACGCATCTCCACAGTGGAGCACGCGCTTTCGGCGCTCTACGCTCTCGGCGTGGATAACTGCCGTATGGAGGTGAACGGACCGGAGCTGCCAATCCTCGACGGCTCCGCAAAGCCGTACGTAGAGAAGATAAACCAGATAGGGCTTGAGGAGCAGAGCGTGCCCAAGAACTATTATGTCATCCATAGGAAGATAGAGCTACGCGACGAGGAAACAGGGAGTACGATCACCATTCTCCCCGACGAACAACTCAGCATCACCGCGATGTGTTCGTTCGAATCCAAGTTTATCAACTCCCAGTTCGCCACCCTTGAGACTCTCGACGATTATCCGGCGGAGATTGCCCCCGCACGCACGTTTGTATTCGTGCGTGATGTCGTGCCGCTCCTTGAGATGAACCTTATTAAAGGCGGCGACCTCGACAACGCAATAGTCATATACGAACGGCAAGTGGAGCAAGAGAAGCTCGACAAGCTTGCCGACTTTATGGGCGTAGCGCGGATGGATGCGACGAAAATCGGGTACATCCAACACCGTCCGTTGATTTGGGAAAACGAATGTACGCGCCACAAACTTTTAGACGTCATCGGGGACATCGCACTCATCGGACGCCCGCTTAAAGGCCGAATTATCGCCACCCGTCCGGGGCATACGGTGAATACGAAGTTCGCGCGTCTTATGCGCAGGGAGATAAAGAAATACGACGTGCAAGCACCGGTGTACGACCCGAACGCGCAGCCGGTTATGGATATAAAGCGCATACGCGAGCTCTTGCCCCATCGTTATCCTATGGCGCTGATAGACAAGGTTATCGGCTTGGGTTCGAACTTCATTATCGGGTTGAAGAACGTTACGGCAAACGAGGCGTTCTTTCAGGGGCATTTCCCCGACGAGCCTGTGATGCCGGGCGTGTTGCAGGTGGAGGCGTTGGCACAGTGCGGCGGGTTGTTGACGCTTAATTCGTTGAAAGAGCCTCACCTCTACTCTACGTATTTTCTCTCCATCTCCGAAGTTAAGTTCCGGCGCAAGGTGGTGCCGGGCGATACGTTACTCTTCCGCGTGGAGATGCTTACCCCCATCCGGCACGGGATTGCGTCTATGAAAGGCTGGTGCTTCGTGGGCGATGCAGTAGTGATGGAGGCGACATTTACCGCACAACTAACCAAGAACAAGATATGAACAACATACATCCCTTAGCCGTTGTACACCCTGACGCCAAGTTGGGGGACGGCAATATTATCGGTCCGTTCTGCGTCATTGACGGCGATGTGGAGATTGGAGACAACAACCGTTTGCTCTCTCACGTTACTCTTCATCAAGGTCTGCGTATGGGCAACGGCAACGAAGTGTTTCCCGGAGCGAGTCTTGCGACGAAGCCGCAAGATTTGAAGTACAAAGGCGAGAGGACATATTGCATTATCGGCGACAATAACTCCATCCGGGAGAATGTAACTATCTCCCGCGGCACGGCGTCAAAGGGGAAGACCGTTATCGGCAACGGTAACCTTATGATGGAGGATATGCATATTGCCCACGACTGTGTTGTAGGGGACGAGTGCGTTATCGGAGCGAGCACGAAAGTGGCGGGAGAGATAACTATCGACAGCTACGCGATCATCTCCGCGTGCGTCTTGTTTCATCAGTTTATGCGTATCGGGTCTTACGTTATGGTGCAGGGAGGTTGCCGTTTGCCGATGGATATCCCCCCGTTCGTTACAATCGGGAAAGAGCCGGCACGCTATTGCGGGCTTAATATTGTCGGTTTGCGCCGGCGGGGATTTAGCGAAGAGCGCATTAACCTGATCCACGACGCATACCGCATCTATTATTCCGCCGCTATTAAAAACGACGCATTGAACGAAATAAGGGCCTTAGGCGCCAGCCCCGACCTTGATTATATAATCACATTCATAGAGAACAGCAAGAGAGGAATAATCCGTGGTTAGGCTCTCGGCGAGGTGTAAGACGTTGGTTGTTATAGTCGGCGCAACGGGTGTAGGCAAGACGGAAGCGGCGCTGACGTTGGCGGAGCGGTTGGGCGTGCCCGTTATCAATGCCGACTCCCGCCAGGTTTTCCGCGAGATACCGATAGGCACGGCGGCTCCGACAGCGGAACAACAGCGGCGCGTACGCCATTATTTTGTCGGCACAAAGAGCATTACGGAGTATTATTCGGCGGCGGAGTATGAAAGCGATGTATTGGCTTTGCTCGGCGAATTGTTTACGAACGGCGATGTTGCGCTTATGTGCGGCGGGTCGATGATGTACGTTGATGCCGTATGCAAGGGCATAGACGACCTTCCGACGGTTGACATCCGGACGCGCACGGAGATGAAACGCCGCTTGGAAGAGGAGGGGTTGGAAGCGCTGACAGATGAGCTCCGGCGGCTTGACCCCGAGCATTATAATATTGTTGACCGCAATAACCCGCGCCGCATATTGCACGCTTTGGAGATTTGTCATATATCCGGACGGCCGTATTCTTCATTCCGCAAGGGCAAAGCGAAGCAACGTCCGTTCCGCATAAAGAAGATTGGACTGGCTCGCCCGCGTGAGGAGACATACGCCCGTATCAACCGCCGCGTAACGGAGATGATTGCACGCGGGTTGGTCGAAGAGGCGCGGAGCGTTTATCCGATGCGTGAATTGAATGCGCTCAATACAGTCGGATACAAAGAATTATTTAAGTTCTTCGACGGCGACATCAGTTTTGACGAAGCTGTCCGGCAGATACAATCCGCCACGCGACGCTACGTGAGGAAGCAGATGACGTGGTTTTCTCACGACCCTGAGATTAGTTGGCAACACGCCGAAGAGGAGATAAATATTGACCGGATATGGAGTTAAAAGACTTTCTCCGCCTAATGGCTGAAGAGCTTCGGCGTGCGGCACAATGGTGCGGGCGTGCATTACGCCGCGCTTGGGTGTGGTATCGCGGGTTGTACGTCGGAAAGCGGTGGTGGGTAAAAACGCTTGCGGTAGCCGGTTCGCTCGCAGTTCTGTTCTTTCTTTATCTTGGCGCGGTGGATATGAATTTCCTGTGGCTGTTCGGCAAGTCGCCGGGTTTCAGGCAGATAGAGAATGCGGAGATATCGCAGGCGAGCGAGATTTACTCTGCCGACGGAGTGCTGATAGGGAAATTCTTTAACGAGAACCGCACGCCCGTCGAGTATGACGACGTTAATCCAATCTTTTGGAAATGCCTTATCGATACTGAGGACGAGCGTTATTACAGCCATCACGGGATTGACTTTATCGGCCTGTTCTCCGCCGCCAAAGATGCCGCTACGGGGCACGGCGGACGCGGCGCGTCGACCATTACACAGCAGTTGGCGAAGAACTTGTTCCGCGTCCGCACGCAATACAGCACGGGGTTGCTCGGCAACATACCCGGCATCAGCATCCTTATAATGAAAACTAAGGAATGGATAATCGCCACAAAACTCGAATATCTATACGACAAGCAACGTATCTTGCAGATGTATGCCAACACGGTTGACTTCGGGAGCAACTCGTTCGGAATTAAGACCGCGTGCCGCACATACTTCAAAACAACCCCCGCAAAGCTTACCGCGGAGCAATCGGCGGTGTTGGTCGGGATGCTCAAGGCAACAACTTATTATAATCCGAAGATAAACCCGAACAACAGTTTACGCCGGCGGAACATCGTCTTGGACAATATGTATGCCAAGGGCGACCTCAGGAAAGCCGAGTGTGATTCTCTCAAGCGGCTCCCCATAAGGTTGTCTTACGCGGTGGAGAACAACTACGACGGGCAGGCGCAATATTTCCGCGAGGCTGTTGCGGACGAGCTTAAAGGGTGGTGCGAAGAGAACGGATACGACCTTTATTCGAGCGGTTTGAAGATTTATACGACCCTCGACACGCGCATGCAACGTTATGCGGAGGAGGCTGCCGCCAAACAAATGAAGCAAGTGCAGCGTAACTTCGACAATCATTGGGGCAATAACGAGCCGTGGGTGGACGAGCGCGGACGGGTAATGCCGGACTTTATCGACGGGATAGTGAGGCGCCAACCCGTGTGGCGTTATCTTAACGCGAAGTATCCCGACGAGCCCGACTCGGTGGATTATTACCTCAATCTGCCTCACGCGGTAAAGGTGTTTACGTGGGGCAACGACTCGCTGGAAACGACGAAGATACTGTCCGTAGTCGACTCGGTGAAGTACATGGTGCGGTTTATGCATTGCTCTTTCGTGGCGATGGAGCCGCAGACGGGATACGTCAGGGCGTATGTCGGCGACGTGAGTTTCAAGTCTTGGAAGTACGATAAAGTTCGTGCGATGCGCCAGCCGGGCTCGACGTTTAAGCTGTTTGTTTATACGGAAGCGATGAACCAAGGGTTCACTCCTTGCACGGAAAGAGCAGACCGGTACATCTCTATGAACGTATGGGACGCGGCGCAGAAGAAAGAGGTGTTGTGGGCTCCGACCAATGCCGACGGCATCTTCACGGGCGATACAATGCCGCTTAAAAGTGCGTTCGCCCGGAGCGTGAACTCTATTGCGGTCGGTATCGGGCAAGAGGTTGGTATAAAGCGAATTGCGGAGACGGCACACCGGATGGGTATCAAGAGCCGGTTGGACGATAGCGCACCGTCGCTCGCACTTGGCAGCTCGGATGTCAGTTTATTAGAACTGGCGAACGCATACTGCACTGTAGCTGACAACGGACACCGGCACGACCCGGTGCTTGTTCTGCGCATTGAAGACAGTAAAGGCAAGGAAGTGTACACCGCGCCGCAGACAGATGTAACGGCGATTTCATATAAGAGCGCGTTCCTTATGCAGCAAATGTTGCAAGCCGGGATGCGCGAGCCGGGGGGCACATCGATGAATATGTGGGGGTATGTACGTAATGCGTCGGATACTGATTTCGGGGGAAAGACGGGCACGTCGAACAATCATTCCGACGCTTGGTTTATGTGTGTCAGCCCCCGATTAGTATGCGGCGCGTGGGTTGGAGGCGAATATCGTTGCATACATTTCCGTACCGGGCAACTCGGGCAAGGGAGCCGCACGGCGCTCCCGATATGCGGTTACTTTATTGACAGCGTTATGAGCGACCCGGCATTCAAGCAATATCACGCCCGTTTCGACACGCCGAAAGACGAGGAGATAGAGGCGTGGATGTACTCCTGCCCCGGCTATTATCCCCACGTACCGGATACGCTCTTCCTCGACTCTCTCGGCGTTGACATTGACGCTCTTGCCCCCAAAGACAGTGCGGGAAAGGCGATACTCGACCCGAGAGGGCAAGGTATAGCGCCGTCGCGGGCGGATGACATCCTAAATCGGGACATGCGTATTGATAAAGACGAATAAGGTAATCGATATATAATTTATTGTTTATGAGCAAACGATTTACCGAGCGAAAGGCTCTTGATTTGGTGCAAGTGAACGCCGATGTGTTGGCGGATTGGGAGAGAGAAGATATTTTTCATAAGAGCATAAACGAACGGGAGGGGTATCCCCCGTTCATCTTTTACGAGGGTCCGCCGTCGGCTAACGGTCATCCGGGCATCCACCACGTGATGGGCAGGACAATAAAGGACACTATCAACCGCTATAAGACAATGAAGGGCTTCCGCGTAGCTCGCAAGGCGGGCTGGGATACTCACGGGTTGCCCGTGGAGCTGTCTGTGGAGAAGTCGTTGGGCATAACAAAGGAGGACATAGGGCGGAAGATATCGGTCGACGAGTATAATAATGCTTGCCGTAAGAATGTGATGATGTATACCGGGGAGTGGTCGGAGCTGACGCGGAAGATGGGTTACTTTGTCGACCTCGAACATCCTTACGTCACTTACGAAACGAAGTATATCGAGACGCTGTGGTGGCTCTTGCGCCGGCTCTACGATGAAGGCTTGCTCTATAAGGGGTACACCATCCAGCCGTATTCCCCTGCGGCGGGCACGGGTTTGTCGTCTCACGAATTAAACCAGCCCGGATGTTACCGCGACGTAAAGGACACGACGGTAACCGCGCAGTTTGAAGTTACGGACGCGGAGCGTATAATTAACGTACCGAAAGGAGAGAAAGTATATATCCTCGCGTGGACGACAACGCCTTGGACACTGCCGTCGAACACGGCGTTGTGCGTAGGCGCGAAGATTGATTATGTTGCCTTGCGGGGAGCTAATCCTTATACGGGAGAGCGGGCGGTGTATGTTCTTGCCGAAGTGCTTAAAGGGAATTACTTTGCTCCGGAAGCGGGCAAAGAGCTTGAGATACTATGGCGCGGGAAAGGCGCGGAGTTGGTCGGGCTGCATTATAAGCAGCTGTTTGATTGGATTAAACCCTGCGATGTGGTTGACGACAAGATAGTTGACCGCACGGCTGAGGCATTCAGGGTTATCCCCGGCGATTACGTTACGACCGATGAGGGGACGGGTATCGTTCATATCGCTCCGACGTTCGGCGCGGATGATGCCAAGGTTGCAAAGGATGCGGGCATACCCTCGCTGTTCGTTATAGATAAGGCGGGGGACACCCGCCCGATGGTTGATTTCAGGGGCAAATACTTTATAAAAGAGGATATGGACGCCGCTTTCACGGCGCAGCAAGTGAACGGGAGCTATTGGCAACATAGCGGCGATTACGTCAAGAACGCATACGACCCGAAGTATAACGCCGGGGGGAAGTACGACGAGAAGGCGGCTAATAAAGATATCGACCTTAATATCAAGCTCTGCATAGAGATGAAAGAGGCGGGCACGGCGTTTAAGATTGAGAAGCACGTGCACAACTATCCTCATTGCTGGCGCACTGAAAAGCCGGTGCTCTATTACCCGCTCGCCTCGTGGTTTATCCGTTCTACGGCGAAGAAAGAACGTATGGCGGAGCTGAACAAAACGATTAAATGGAAACCCGAGACGACGGGTACGGGGCGTTTCGGCAAGTGGCTTGAGAACCTTAACGATTGGAACCTGTCCCGCTCGCGTTATTGGGGCACGCCGTTGCCTATATGGCGCTCCCGCGACACAAAGGAGGAAATATGCATCGGGAGCTTGGAGGAGCTCTACCGGGAGATAGACAAAGCCGTCGACGCGGGCGTGATGGAGAGCAATCCGTTGCGCGACAAAGGCTTCGTTCCGGGCAATATGGCGAAAGAGAATTACGATCGTATCGACCTGCACCGGCCTTATGTTGACTACATCAAACTTGTCAGCGACAAGGGCACGGTATTAACCCGCGAGCCCGATCTTATAGATGTATGGTTCGACTCCGGTGCGATGCCGTACGCTCAGATACACTATCCTTTTGAGAACAAAGAGGCGTTTGACAGCCGCGCCGTTTATCCGGCGGACTTCATCGCCGAAGGTGTCGACCAGACGCGAGGGTGGTTCTTCACTCTTCACGCTATTGCCGTGATGGCGTTCGACTCCGTTGCTTTCCGCGCCGTGATATCCAACGGGCTTGTCTTAGATAAGAACGGAGTGAAGATGTCGAAACGTATCGGAAACGTTGTCGACCCCTTTGAATGTATAGCGACATACGGGGCGGACGCCGTGCGTTGGTATATGATAACCAACTCTTCCCCTTGGGACAATCTCTCCTTCGACCCCGACGGAGTGAAAGAGGTTACGTCGTCGTTCTTTGTAAAGCTGTTCCAAGCGTATTCGTTCTTCACTCTTTACGCCAATGTCGACGGGTTTACATATTCCTAAGAAGACATCCCTTACGCCGAACGCCCCTATTTCGACCGTTGGTTGCTTAGCGAATTGAATACACTGACCTTGCAGGTAGATACGTATTTATCCGACTTCGACCCCACTCCCGCAACACGTTTGATACGGACATTCGTCATCGACAAGCTCTCCAACTGGTACATCCGGCTCAACAAGAAACGCTTCTGGGGCGGCGGGATGAGCCGCGACAAGCTCTCCGCATATCAGACCTTATACACCTGCATAGAGACCCTTGCGCGCCTTATTGCCCCCGTAGCGCCGTTTTATGCCGACCGCTTGTTCCGCGACTTGAACGATACGACCGCGCGAGACACGAGCCGGAGCGTGCACCTTGCGATGTATCCGAAAGCTGACAATAGCTGTATTGACAAAGAGTTGGAGCGGAGCATGGAGCTCGCGATGACTGTTACGTCGATGGTGCTCGCGCTCAGAAAGAAAGTCAAAATCCCCGTCATACAAGCCTTGCAAACCATCTCTATCCCGGCAACAGACACGCTTATGAAAGAGAGAATAGAGCGTATGAAAGACGTGATACTCGCCGAAACGAACGTCAAAACGCTCGACTTTATCGACGGCCGAGCCGCTATACTCGTCAAGAAAGTAAAGTGCAACTTCCGCACAATGGGGAAGAAGTTCGGACGGAAGATGAAAGCCGTGGCAGCGGCTGTGAATAATTTGACGCAGGAGGAGATAGCGCGCTTCGAGACAGATGGCGGTATCCGGCTTAACGCCGACGGGGAAGAGACGGACGTGGAGCTGGCCGATGTAGAGATTATTTCCGAAGATATTCCCGGCTGGACGGTAACCAACGACGGAGCAATAACCGTTGCCCTCGACATCACAATCACCGATGAACTCTCCCTCGAGAGCAACGCACGACGTATCGTAAAGCACATACAGAACCTGCGTAAAGCCGACGGGCTCGACATTACCGACCGCATCAACGTCGTCCTCTCCGACTCGAAAGAGACGCGCGATGTGGTCAGTGCGTTCGGCGAACATATAGCCTCGCAGGTGCTTGCACGCTCTCTGACCGTCGGCGACGCGGCAGGCGGGACGGAGACTTTCCTTGAGTCGTTCCGCATAACAATAAAGATTGAGAAAGCGTGAATGTGTGCCGGCGTAACCGGAGATCCGGCCCTTATTGGTCCTTGCTCCTTATTTTGCTCATATTAGTTATTGACCAAACGATTAAAATATTGGTTAAGACTAATATGCGGCTTGGCGCCGGCATACGCATAACCTCCTGGTTTTACATCACGTTCATAGAGAATAACGGGATGGCTTACGGCATGTCGTTCATCTGCAAACCGTTGTTGACGTTGTTCCGCGTGGCGGCTGTGGCGGTAATCGGATATTATATGTATAAGGTGGTGCGCAGGGGAAACTATAACGCCGGGTATGTGGTTTGCTTGGCGATGATTATAGCGGGGGCGGCGGGAAACATCTTCGATTGTTTGTTTTACGGACAGATATTCACCGTCTCGACCACGTGGTTCGTCTCCGAGCTTGTGCCGTTTGGCGAAGGATACGCGCCCCTGTTGCAGGGCAGAGTGGTGGATATGTTTTACTTTCCGATTATCAACACGACGCTCCCCGATTGGCTCCCGCACTTCGGCGGGCAACATTTCGTATTCTTTTCGCCCGTGTTCAACTTCGCCGACGCTTGCATATCCGTCGGCGTCGTGCTGGTAATCATCTTTTACCGGCGGCAGTTGGAGAACATCTCCGCCGTGCTCGCCCGCACGACGCGCCGGGAAGATAAAGAGAATGAGGAGAAGAAAGAGGAACCGCAAAATTAATTTTATATGAGGTTCGCCCTATGTCTTCTCGCCCTGCTTCTTGTCTTTTCGCTCTCCGGATGCCACAACAAGAAGAAACTCATCCTCTCCGAACGGGAGATGGAGAACGTGCTTTATGATTGGCATCTCTGTCTGGGCATAGTGCGTTACAAGGGCATGGACACCCTCACAGAGCGGAAATATTACAACCTCGTATTGGAGAAACACAACATCACGCGCGAGCAATTCGACTCCTCAATGGTCTTTTATATGACGCACGCCGACCGTATGCACGGCATCTACGAGCACCTCTCCGACCGCTTCACCAACCTTGGACGTCTCGAAGGAGTAGAGGCCGACAACCTCACGTCTCGGCTCGGCCTTGAAGGCGACACCGCTAACATCTGGCCGGTTGCCGACAAACATCTCTTCACTTCTTACATTCCTGACCGTCTCCTCCGATTTCGTATCCCGGCCGACACCGCCTTTCACCCCGGAGATAAGTTTATCCTCTCCTTCCGAACCCGATTTCTTTATCAACAGGGACCACGCAACCTCCTCGCCGTCATCTCCCTCCGACTCAACAACGACAGCGTTATCACCCGCGCTCGGCAGGTATCCTCCGACAATATGAACACCCTTGAAACTGTCGACTTTCAACGCATCGGGGCCAAAGAGATAAGCGGATATTTCCTCTGCCGGCCCTTAACGGGCAATAACGAACAAACAAACGCGCCGCTACGGCTGATGGTCGTCGACGATATTCGCCTGATAAAGATGCACACCTCTGAGCCTCACGGCCGATCGCGAGCGGGAAGAGAAGAGAAGAGAAGAGAAGAGGAGAAGACGGCTGACTTTTCTCCCGATAGAGACCCGCACAATAAAGAATAACCGCTCCGACGGCACCTTAGACATACGCCCGCACGAGGATAACTCGTCCAACCCGGCGACATGCATCACCTTTCCGCCTGCCCGCCACACACACGAGGCGGGCGTCAATAACTAAATATCATTTGTTAGTTGCCGGTATTTACGATATATACAGGTATCTTTGTGCGGACAATACAAATAACTAATCATTTACGACGAGAATATGATACGGAGAATAAGCAATCGGATAAAGGTATTCGTAAAGGATATGATGGGTTGGACGAAGTGTGTTCTTTACGGAGTGCACCACGAGCCGGGAGTGTATATCGGCGCGGGTGCCCGGCTGCGGGGGGGGGGGTATAATTTCAATGACAAAAAGGGTAAAAATAATGCATTAAACAGATGCATAAAACACATATCCCGACGCCCACAAAAACTTAAT
>JAJPZE010000116.1:10880-20345 GCA_021204565.1 Prevotella sp.
CCCGCCCTGCGCTCCTTCCGCCCGCCCCCCCCCGCCCGTCGGTTACCACGCGGCGGGTGCCCGCCCGCGTGGGGGGGGTATAATTTCCTTCTCCAAAAGGGTTCAGATGATGCCTTACTCTATGGTTCTTGCGCTTAATCACGGCAGAGTAGAGGTAGGTGAATATACAACTATCAGTATGTTTTCAAGGATAAGCTGTATGGGGCGTATTAGAATAGGGAATTATGTTGAGATGGGTCCGAACGTGTTTATCGGCGATCATAATCACGCATACGAAGACATTAGCAGACCGATAAAACTGCAAGGAGTGAGCTGGCGTCCGACTGAGGACGGCAGCCCGAATATCGAGATAGGGGACGAAACGTGGATTGGCACGCACGTTGCGATTATCGGCAACGTAAAGATCGGGCGCCATTGTGTAATAGGTGCGAATGCGGTGGTGAACAAGGATATTCCGGATTACAGCATCGCTGTCGGAGTGCCGGCAAGAATTGTCAAGCGTTACGACACGGAGACGAAAAGGTGGATTGCCGTAAAACGACCGGATTAAGGGCGGAACCGTAATTTTATTAATCACTTGCGTGATTAATAAAACACGAGCAAACGTCCGGCATACACCCCGTATATTTAACGTTTACTGCGTTTTAACAGGCGCTTTGTTAAGGTATAGCCCGTCGGGACGGATGGTGACGACGTGCCGTCGATAGAGGTTGCCGACAGCCTTCTTAAACACTTTCTTGCTCACCCCGAACTCGGCGTAAATCTCTCCCGCATCACTCTTGTCGCCATACGCGCAATACCCTCCGTGAAGGTCAAGATACGTCTCCAATACGTGCGCGAAGTCCTTTGTTTGCCGCCGCCCGCTCGGTTGGAGACTGACGTCAACCTTGCCGTCAGAGCGTTTCTTTTGTATGTATCCTTTTAGCCTGTCGCCCGTACGGAGAGGGGAGAATATCCGGTTGTCGTAAATCAGACCGGCGTATTCGTTGTTGATAATCACGTTAAAGCCGAGCTCCGTTTTATGCCAAACAAGCAAATCGACCTCCTCTCCTTCGGCGAGCGCGCCGGTGTCCTTGTTGATGTATTTATCCACTTTCGCCGAAGCCATTATGCGGTAACTGTCCTCGTCGATATGAACATGCACGATGTAGTTCTCCCCTTTAACCATTTTCTTTCGTTGCTCCCTGAACGGGCAGAACAGGTCTTTCATAAGCCCCCAGTCGAGGAATGCGCCGTATTCATTCACCCAATTGACCCTCAGAAACGCAAAATCGCCGGCTTTTGCCTTAGGCTCCTGTGTCGTGGCGATTATCCTTTCGTCTTGGTCGAGATAGATAAACACTCTGATCGTGTCGCCAACCGACGCTCCCTCCGGCACATAGCGGGCGGGCAGGAGTATCTCTCCCGCCTTGCCCCCGTCTAAGTATAAGCCGAAGTCAACACGTTTCGTAACGACGAGCGAACAATAATCCCCAAGCCGTATATCCGTCATTCCTTTGTCGTTTGATTAGCCGTTTCGCCGTCCGCCGTATGCTCTTCTTCGAGCCGTCCGTCGCGCATCTTTATCGTTCGGTCGGTCGTCGCGGCGAGCTCGGTGTCGTGTGTAACGATGACGAACGTCTGCCCGTAATGCTCGCGGAGACGGAAGAAGAGGCGGTGGAGCTCCGCCTTATTGACAGTGTCGAGACTGCCTGAGGGCTCGTCGGCGAGTACAACCTTGGGGTTGTTTATCAATGCACGCGCTACCGCCACACGTTGTTTCTCCCCGCCGGAAAGCTCGTTCGGCTTATGCTTCGCCCTATCGCCAAGACCGAGAAAGTCGAGAAGCTCTGCGGCGCTTTTCCGGCTCGCCTTCTTTGTCTGCCCGGCAATGAGGGCGGGCAACATAATGTTCTCTATTGCCGTAAACTCGGGCAGGAGCTGATGAAACTGAAATACGAAGCCGATATTCCTGTTGCGGAAATCACTCTGACGTGTGCCGGAAAGCCGGCTGACATCCGTTCCGTCAATGATTACACTGCCGTTGTCCGCCTTGTCGAGCGTGCCCATAATTTGCAGGAGCGTAGTTTTGCCGGCGCCGCTGGGCCCCACAATGCTCACCACTTCCCCCCTATCGATATGCAGGTCGATGCCTTTCAACACCTGTAACGTGCCGAAACTCTTTGTTATTCCCGATAAATCAATCATTCGCCGTGTGTATAGTTAATATGCATGCCCCCAATGTATAAGAAGTTTATTTCTTATGCGGCAGACGCTTGGATATAAACTCCCGGAGCCACTCGTATGCGCTCTTGCTTTCTTTGTGCTGAGGTTGCGCGAATGTCATCTCGTCCGGCGCAGCGCCGTGTTGGTCGGGGAAGATAATCAGGAAGTTCTGTCCTGAAAACGATTTTGTCATCTCTTCCGGCAGCTTATCCTGTGCGTTCTTAAACGAAACGGTACCTTGCCGCGCGGCTACGACAACGAACAAGTCGTCGTAGCCTATTGTCGAGGCGAGCGCCGGAAAGGCACTCCAATGCTCCATCTCTATGTAATCAGGGCGCAGGAGAGCATGCCGATTGAGAATATACCCCCGTATGAGCTCCAACGTATCCTCGCGGGCGTGAAACGTCAGCCGGCATTCAATATTCTCCTTTAGGCGGCACAAGCGCTCTATCCATCTATAAAATCCGGGTTCAAACTGCGCGCGGGACGGCACGGCAACGATTATCCGTTGCAACATATTGAGGGGTTGAACGAGATTGGCGAGGATGATTTGATGGTTCAAACCGTTGAAGAGGCTCTGATGAAAATCGCCCCAGAACGAGCCGGAACGCTCCTTATGCATATGTGCGCCTATTATAATCTCCGAGGCGCGGAACTCACGGAAAGCGTGTTTTATGCCGTTGGCGATATTCTCCGCCACGCGAACTTGCGTCTCTATCGGCACGTCGGACGCCGCCGCATATTTGCTCACCTTGTCGAGGAGCTTCACTCCGCGCTCGTAATTTGCGGCAGTATTCGTGTCGTCGTATACCAAATTGAGCGCCACGAGCGGACGGCGGAGCTTGGCGTTCCTCATCATTATCGCCAGAGAAACGAGGCGTGTAGCATACTCCGGGTACCTTACCGGGATGAGTATCTTCTCGTCTGCGGCGCTGCCGGGGTCGTCCTTAGGCAGCTCCTGCTCCTTTAACGTGATGTCTTCGGCCGCTCCCTGCGTAACCAAACCGGAGATGACGCACGTTACGAGAATCATTATAACCACTCCGTTGAGCATATCGTCGCCGATATAAGGCACGCCGCCGGCGTCCGTCAACCGCATTCCAACCATCACTATCGCTATCGCGCCGGCGGCGTGAGCCGAGGTCAAGCCGAACATCATATGCCCCGCCAAGCGCGACAAACGGAACAGCCGGGCGGACAAATATGCCGCCAACGCCTTGCCTAACGTGCCGAACAAGACAATCAAAAATACCGTCCAGAGGATGTCGCCCCCCGCAAAGAGCAAACGAATGTTTATCAGCATCCCCACGCCGATTAAGAAATAAGGGATGAAGATTGCATTTCCCGTAAACTCCAAACGGTTCATTAGCGGCGACACACGCGGGATGTAACGGTTTAAGACCAAACCCGCAAGGAATGCCCCGCTTATTCCCTCCAAACCGATTTCTTCGGAGAAATAAGCGCTGAGAAAGAGTATTGCGAGCATAAAGATGAACTGCATCACCGCGTCGGAGTAGTTGCGGATAAACCGGCGCGTAATTCGAGGCACGATAAATATCAGTGCGGCGCAGAAAAGAACGAACTTCCCGGCGAACACGAGCCAGAAGCTGGCGCCGCCACCGCCCGCGTATGAGTTGGTTACAGCCGCCATCGTAACCAACGCGAGCAACAGGGAAAGCATCGACGAACCGACCGAAAGCACCACGCTTGTCTTGCGTTGCAGACCGAAGCGGGTAACTATCGGATACGATATCAACGTGTTTGCCGACATTATACAACACAAGAAGAGCGAAGCCACAGGCGTATAATGCAACATGTTCATACCCATAAACAACGTCAGCACGAACGGGATTGTGAACGTCAGCAACCCGAATATCGTCATCCGCCGCCACGAAGAACGCATGCCCTCGGTATCCATCTCCAACGCCGCAAGGAACATGATGTAATACAGCCCGACCCGACCGAACATCTCAAACGAAGCGTCTCTGTCCAACAGCCCGACACCCGACGGACCAATCAACACCCCGAACAATACCAACCCTATGATATGGGGGATACGCAACTTACCCATGATGACGGGCGAGAGCAGAATTACTAAAAGGACGACAAAAAAGATAAGCGTCGGATTGGTGATCGGCAGGTTGGACAGCATAACGTAAGCTACGGTTTGAACAAAAGAGATATAAACATGGAGCCCGGACTTTACATCGCGTCTGCAAAGGTAGCGAAAAGGGCGACAAGAGCAAACAAAAGCCGCTTTTCCTTCGCGTTATCCAATCTCCGGCGGAGCGTTGCAGACAGGTGTTGTAAACCTTAATTTACTTGATAAAAAGCATTAAAACGTCTTTTATTAAAAGAAAATACATTGTTTGAAACGGCGCCGAAAATGCGAAACATCTATCTTTGTTATGCGTTTTTAGCGCGATACTTTACTCTCCGCGCGTCAGACGCTATCACATAAATCGAAAGAGGAGATTATGACAAACGTAAACAATCACTTGGTTCTTATGGCGGGCGGAGTAGGGAGCCGGTTCTGGCCGATGAGTACTCCGGAGTTCCCCAAACAATTTGTTGACGTGCTCGGAACGGGCAAGAGCCTGCTCCAACTCACATACGACCGCTTCGCCGGGGTGGTGCCGGCGGAGAACGTTTGGGTGCTTACCAATAAGGATTATGCCGGGTTAGTCGCCTCGCAATTGCCCGATATCCCCGCCGGTCATATATTGCTCGAACCGTGCCGGCGCAATACCGCGCCCTGCATTGCATACGTGGCGTGGCACATAAAAAAGATAAATCCTAACGCGGGGATTGTCATCACCCCGGCGGACGCGATAGTTACCGACGTGGATGAATTTCGCCGGGTCGTCGGCTCCTCGCTCGCCTTTGCGGCAGAGAGCGACGCCATAATCACGCTCGGCATGCGCCCTACCCGTCCGGAGACCGGATACGGGTACATACAGGCTGATTTGACGGCTCCGTCGGTGCGCAACAAGGAGATTTTCCGGGTTGATTCCTTTCACGAGAAGCCCGATTTACAACTTGCAAAGGAGTACGTAGAGCAGAAAGAATACTTTTGGAACGCAGGTATCTTCATCTGGAACGTATCCACAATTGTCAACGCTTTTCGCGTTTACCAACCCGTCATTTCCCGTATATTCGAGGATCTGTTGCCCTATTACGGCACGCCGGATGAGCAAAGGCTAATCGACGAACGGTATGGCGACTGCGAAAACATATCCATTGACTACGCCATAATGGAGAAGGCGGACGAGATTTTCGTCTTTCCCGCAAGCTTCGGATGGAGCGACTTGGGGATGTGGAGCTCGCTTCTTGAACAGATGCCGCACGACGCGACGGGCAACGCGCTGATAGGGAACAACATAAAGACTTACGACTGCTCGGGGTGCGTCATCCACACTACTGAGGAGAAGAAAGTGGTGGTGCAGGGGCTCGACGGGTACATCGTGGCGGAGAAAGACGGCACGTTACTCGTTTGCAAACTCTCTGAGGAGCAACGCATAAAACAATTCGCCGCCGAATAAAAACAATACTCTATACGCATAAAACGTCAAACGCGCCGGGACGGGAAATATCCGTTCGCGGCGCGTTTGACGTAAATAACTTTACTTGGCGACACGCCGTTCAAAGACAAGCGCATTTGTCATATGTTATAATAGTGCAAGCCGGGTTATGCGTAACTTATTGATAATCAACGCGGAGCATGAGCTTAGGTTTTGCGGGGCATGATATGGGGTTATGGGTACCCTTAATATGGGGTTAAGGGTACCCATGATATGGGGTCACGCCCGGTCTGGAGCTAAGAGAATAAAAGCGCCCGCGGCACATCAGGCAAAGGGCGGACCGGGCGAAAACCTTGCTTTTTACTTGCTTGTTCCTGCCCTACACATTACCTTTGCACTTATAACAATCCTTTTCAAAACTATGACAGACGTAAAAACAATCCTCTCCGAAGCAGAGGGAAGAATGGGCAAAGCGGCGGCTTATCTTGAGGATGAACTCTCGAGAGTGCGTGCCGGAAGGGCGAACATAGCGATTTTGGACGGTGTGCGCGTGCTGAGTTACGGTCAGAAAGTGCCGCTCAATCAGGTAGCTTCCGTGTCGTGTTCCGACCCGCGCACAATTGCGATAAAGCCTTGGGACCGCAAGCAGATAGGCATAATAGAGAAAGCCATTATGGACTCCGACGTAGGCATCACCCCCGAGAACAACGGCGAAACGATACGCCTCTCCATACCGCAACCTACGGAAGAGCGCCGGCGCGAGTTGACAAAACAATGCGCCAAATATGCGGAGAAGGCGAAAGTGGAGGTGCGTAACGTGCGTGCCGACGTTAAGGACAAGCTGAAGAAAGCGATAAAAGACGGGCTGTCGGAAGACCTTGAAAAAGATGCCGAAGGCGATTTGCAGAAGGTGCACGACAAAGCAATCCGGCAAATTGACGCTATACTCGCGGCGAAGAATAAGGAGATAATGACCGTCTGACGTGCATCGGGTCGTGTCGGTCGCATTGTAAATAAAACGCCGGGTCGGACTTTATGTCGGAGAACGGGAACGTGCACGGTATTGTCGTAAAGAACACCGGGTCATGGTATGTCGTGCGCCGCTCGGACGGTCGGCGCGTGCACTGTAAACTGAAGGGTACTTTCCGGTTAGCCGGCATACACAGCACCAATCCCGTAGCTGTCGGCGACGTGGTCGACGCCGTCCTTACCCCCGACGGCACGGGGCTGATAACATCCATTGCAGACCGGCGGAATTACATTGTCCGCCGGTCGCAAAACTTATCCCGCCAAAGCCATATTATAGCGGCGAATGTCGACCTGGCCCTGCTCCTCGTAACCGTTATCCGGCCTCAAACGTCGCTTGTCTTTGTCGATCGCTTCCTTGCATCTGCCGAAGCGTATTCCGTGCCGGTAGTTCTTGTGTTCAACAAGATAGATTTATTCGGGGCGGAAGAGCGCGAATTGCTCGACGGGATGATGTATCTTTACGACAATATAGGTTATCGCTGCGTTGCCCTGTCCGCCGTTACGGGCCAGGGCGCGGATACGTTGCTCCCCCGTCTTGCAGGGAAAATAACGCTCCTTAGCGGCAACAGCGGCACCGGCAAATCCACACTTATCAACCGCCTCGTGCCCGGCGCAAGCCTGCCCACGGGCGAGGTTTCCGCAGCGCATGACCGCGGGAAACACACCACTACTTTCTCGGAAATGATTGAGTTCGACGTTGAGGGGCAGACTTCGATGTTGATAGATACTCCGGGCATAAAAGGCTTCGGCAACTTCGATATGCGTCCCGAAGAAATATCCCGGTACTTCAAGGAGATATTCCGCTTCTCCAAAGATTGCCGCTTCCGCAACTGCACTCACACGCACGAGCCGGGTTGCGCCGTGCTCCGCGCCTTGCAAGATCATTATATTGCCGAGTCGAGATACAGCTCATACATTTCAATGATTTCAGAAAAGGATGACGACAAGTACCGCGCCCCGTATTGACCCGACGGCTTTAGACAAGCGCGTTGCTTTACTCCTCTCCGGAGGGGTAGACAGCGCCGTCGCCGCGTATCTTTTGTGCCGTAGCGGCATACGTCCCGACTGCTTTTACATTAAGATCGGACCGCAGGAGACGGAGAGTTGGGACTGCACGTCGGAGGAGGATATGGAGATGGCGGCGGCGGTCGCGGCGAAGTACTCTCTAAAATTGGAGGAGGTGGATTGTCATAAGGAGTATTGGGCCCAAGTGGCGAAATACACGATGGAGACGGTACGCGCGGGGCTCACTCCCAACCCCGACGTGATGTGCAACCGCCTGATTAAGTTCGGCGCGTTCGACGATAAACGCGGGGCTCAATACGACCTCATCGCCACCGGGCACTACGCTACGACGGAGACGGACGTCGAGGGGCGGAAATGGCTCTGCACAAGTCCCGACCCGGTTAAAGACCAGACCGACTTCCTTGCACGTCTGTTCCCTTGGCAGCTTAACAAGGCTTTGTTCCCCGTCGGACACCTCACGAAAGAAGATGTGAGGCGGATTGCGGAGCGCGAGAAGCTGATAAACGCCCGGCGAAAAGACTCGCAGGGGATTTGTTTCTTGGGACGTATAAACTACAACGACTACATCCGAACCTACGTCGGAGAGCGGCCCGGAGACGTCGTGGAGCGAGAAACGGGCCGGAAAATAGGCACGCATAAGGGGCTCTGGTTTCATACCGTCGGGCAACGAAAGGGGCTCGGACTTGGCGGCGGACCTTGGTTCACCGTCGGCAAGGACTTGGAGCGTAATATACTATACGTATCGAAAGGTTATAATCCTGATGATGTTTACCGGCGCGATTTCGCGGTTAACGACTTGCGCTACCTTACCGCGCCGCTCGTCTTTTCCCCCGACCGGACGGCTGAGATTACGTTTAAGATACGCCATACATCGGAGTATTACACCGCCGTACTTGAAGACACCGGCGGCGGGACATATGTTGTGCATTCCGACTTTACGCTACACGGCGTGGCGGGAGGGCAGTTCTGCGTCGTCTATGACCGTGCTCACCACCGCTGTTACGGCTCGGCAGTGATTGCCCCGCAACCGTTCTAATGCGCGCTTTACATTGATTTATGTGGCTCGCATTAGGCTTTCTCTCCGCTCTGTTATTAGGTTTTTATGACCTTTCGAAGAAGACGTCGCTACGCAACAACGCGGTATTGATTGTTCTTCTTCTTAATACGCTGTTCTGCAGTTTGGTGTTTTTGCCGTTGGTTATCGGGTCGAAAGCGGGGTGGATAACGGCGGGGGACGCGCTCTATGTGCCTTGGAACAAGTGCGGCGGACAACCGTTCATACTGCTCAAATCGGTAATTGTCCTCTCCTCTTGGGTGCTCGGATATTACGGCATAAAGCAGTTGCCGCTAACTATTGTCGGACCTATTAACGCCACCCGCCCTATGATGGCGCTCGTTGGAGCGTTGGTTGTATTCGGCGAAAGACTAAATCCGTTGCAGTGGCTTGGGGTAACAACGGCGGTTATGTCTTTCTTTTTGCTTTCCCGGACTTCTCGTCGCGAGGGCGTTGACTTCCGGCACAACCGCTCCGTCTTCTTTGTTGTGGCGGCGGCGGTACTCGGCGCGGTCAGCACATTATACGACAAATTCCTTATGGCTCCCCCGACGAACGGCGGCTTGGGACTCGACCGGATGGAGGTCATTGCGTGGTATAACATCTATCAATTCCTGTGGATGTGTATCC
>JAJPZE010000094.1 GCA_021204565.1 Prevotella sp.
GTGATTGAAACGGGTGCCGGAGTGGTGCACGTTTATTTCGACAAGGACGGCGATTTGGATAAGGGCAGAGCGGTTGTAGCTAACTCAAAGATGCGGCGCGTTAGTGTCTGCAACGCCTTGGACTGCCTTCTTGTGCATAAAGACCGGGAGAAAGACCTGCCCGCACTGCTTGAACCGATGCGCGGGAAAGTGGAGTTCATATATGGCGACTACGGCACGGAATGGATGGATTACAAGCTCGCGATACGCATTGTCGACAGCTTCGACGAGGCTTTAACCCATATTCGCACGTACGGTTCCGGGCATTCGGAGTGTATCATTACCGAGAACAAGGAGACCGCCCGCCGCTTTCAGACGCTCGTCGATGCGGCATGCGTCTATGTCAATGCCTCTACCGGCTTCACCGACGGGGGGCAGTTCGGGCTCGGCGCGGAGATTGGCATATCAACCCAGAAGTTAGGTCCGCGCGGACCAATGGCGCTCGAAGAGATGACAACATATAAATGGCTGATCGACGGCGACGGGCAAACAAGAGCATAAAACAATATAAATACATTATATAATATGAGGACTTTTCTGAACGTAGAGGATATCGGCAACCTTGCCGAAGCCCTTGCCGAAGCGAAAGAAATAAAGGCTGACAGATTTAAGTACGAGGCGTTGGGACGGCATAAAACGTTGCTTATGGTGTTCTTCAACAACTCGTTACGTACCCGCCTCTCTACGCAAAAGGCGGCGATGAACTTAGGGATGAACGTGATTGTTCTCGATGTCAACGCCGGCGCGTGGCGGCTTGAGACGGAGCGCGGCGTTATTATGGACGGAGACAAAAGCGAGCATTTATTAGAGGCGATACCCGTTATGGGGAACTTCTGCGACATAATCGGCATACGCTCTTTCGCCGGGTTAAAGGACCGCGAATATGATTATGCGGAGACCGTATTCAACCAATTCGTGCAGTATTCGGGGCGGCCCGTGTTCGCTATGGAGACCGCTACGGTGCACCCTTTACAAGCGTTCGCCGACCTGATAACCATAGAGGAGTACAAGCGCAAGGCACGTCCGAAGGTTGTAATGACTTGGGCGCCGCATTGCAATTCCTTGCCTCAGGCGGTGCCGAACAGCTTTGCGCAATGGATGAGAGCGGCGGACGTGGAGTTCGTCATCACTCATCCGGAGGGTTATGAGCTTGACCCGCGCTTTGTCGGAGATGCAGAAGTGGATTACAATCAGCGCAGGGCGTTCGAAGGTGCAGATTATATTTACGCGAAGAATTGGAGTTGTCCGGGAGTAACAAACCCCGCCTCTTACGGGCAAATACTTTCGAAGGACAAGAACTGGACCGTAGATAAGGAACACATGGACTGGACCAATCACGCCCGCTTTCTCCACTGCCTGCCCGTCAGGAGAGGACTAATCGTTACCGACGACGTTATCGAAAGCCCCGACTCACTCGTTATCCCCGAAGCCGCCAACAGGGAAATATCCGCGCAGGTGGTTATAAAAAGGATATTGGAGAGCCTATAAGCAAAACGTTCCCGTCCCTACACTATGGGCAACGAAATACCGCTAATCTTCTGGTATACATCCAAGGCATAGACGTCCGTCATGCCCGATATATAATCGAGCACGGCTAATATCCGCGTGCCGAGGTCCTTAGCCCGTATGTCGTATTGGCTTGATACGCGGCTGATGAGTTGTTGGGAATAGAAGCGGTCGGGGTGCACTGCGGCGGCGGTCATTTGCTCCATCAGCGTCTCCATAATCTTATATCCCGAGAGCTCTATATCAAGCACCGGCTTCGATTTATATATCTTCGTGCGCGAGACGGACGAGAGCTCCGCATACGCCTTGCGCTCCGTTTCGGGGATGAGCTTTATAAGCGCTGGCACGCTGTCGCCCCGCAGTATCGCCTCCTCATTCTCTACAAACGCCTCGGTGCACAGATTGGTCAGACGGCCTATGACGCGGGCGCGGAGATACCCCACTTGCTCGTTCGTGTCGCTTATGCCCTCCTCTTCAATGCGCCGCCGCATGCGATCCCGCGCTTCTTCATCAAAGAAATTCATCAGCAGCGACACCGCTTCCTCGTAGCTTAATATCTTCAGCTTGTAAGCGTCTTCGAGGTCCATTATCTCGTAACAGATATCGTCCGCCGCCTCGACGAGGTAAACCAACGGATGGCGCGAGTATACCGCGGGCTCCTCGCGAAAGCTCAAACGGCGGATACCGAGCTTGTCGGCAATACGCTCATAGAGGTGCTCCTCCTCGCTGAAAAAACCGAACTTGCCGTCCGGCGGCGCGGCTAACGAACTGTACGGATACTTCACTATCGACGCAAGAGTGGTGTACGTCATAACGAAGCCGCCCTCTCTGCGCCCGTTGAAACGATGGGTCAAGAGACGGAACGCATTGGCGTTTCCCTCGAAATGAGTTATGTCCGCCCATAGCTTGCGCGGCAGTTCGGCTTCCAACGATGCGCCTTCGCCCTCGGTGAAGAATGAACGTATGGCGCGCTCGCCGGAGTGTCCGAACGGAGGATTACCCATATCGTGGGCGAGGCATGCCGTAGCTGTAATAGTGCCTATTTCTTCGAACAAGCCCCCCTTTAATACGGGATGCCGTTCGGTCAGTATACGCGCCACGTCGTTGCCTAACGACTGCCCGACCGACGCCACTTCCAAGGAATGGGTGAGGCGGTTGTGCACAAATACACTGCCCGGAAGGGGGAACACCTGCGTCTTGTTCTGCAGTCTGCGGAACGGCGAGGAGAATATAAGGCGGTCGTAATCACGCTTAAACTCCGACCGATCGTCATATCGCGTAGGGTGCCGCACCTCTTGACCGAGACGCATATTGGATATTAATTCCGACCAATTCATACCGCAAAAGTAAAGCAAACGGCAACAATAAAGCATAATTTTTCCGACAAATTGTTGTACGAAACATCACATATTGATTACTTTTGCACCGATTGGAACATATATTTTAACTACCGACTAACAACAAACATGCATAATGAGGAAGATTTACTTAACTTGTATATCGGGGATTATTGCATTATGTTTGCCGCAAATTGCAACGGCGCAGAACGACGCGGATGAAGCTATAACCTGCACGCCTTATACGTGGACGAGCAAAGTCTCGTTCACCGCTGTCGATGAGGACGAGGGCGGTACGTACACCGATAAAGAATACCTCGAAGGGATATTCCAAGTATCTAATAACGGCTCGTATGCCGTTGCAAGCTCCGCCACGAGATTGCCTTATCCCGCGATATTCTTTGATGTTGACAACAACAAAACATATTACGTCGCCGGTCTGACGGGGGAAAAGAGCCACCGCCGGGTATTGAGCGACGTGGCTGATAACGGGCGGATTGCCGGGCTGTTTATCGATGAGGACGGCAATTGGACGCCGGGTGTAGGCGACTACGAAGATAACTGGACGGAGCTCCCCCAGCCCGACGGAGCCGACACGGAGTACATTAACGCGACGGATAACATACCCGAATACTGCACCATACCGAGGGCTATATCTTCCGACGGAAAGACTGTTGCGGGCGCGTTTCCCTGTTGGGACACGGCGTATTATGCCGACGGAACGAGCAGATACAGTTACTTCTGGGAGCCTTGTTTGTGGCTTCTCGACGACGACGGGAACGTAATTGAGACCCGCACATATAAGGGACAGCCTTATCGCGGACAAGGTTTTATGGCGTGGGGAATGTCCGACGACGGCAGAGTAATCACGGGTATGGGCGAGGTACAAGACGGCGGACAGTGTCCCGCAGTTATCCTCGACGGCGAATTGAAATACATTGCCGAACCCAACCTGATACAGAGCGGGGACGACGAAAACGTATGGTTTGAGGACGGCAACAGCAACACAACCTACTGGAAAGACGGGCAGGCACGCTTCGTCGACGCGCAGGGAAACGTGTATTTTCACTACCGCGACGGGCAAGCCGTATATCATTCCGGCACTTGGAACTATATCTCCGGCGAGACGACGGAGTACACTAACGGGTTCCCTTACTGCGGGGCGAACGGGCTCGTACTCGGGGTCGAGACGCTCGCGACCGGACCCGCGCTCATCCTTTCCGATGACCAAACGTACGCCGATGACATATCTCAGCTGGATCTTCCTTACAGCATCTCCGACGACGGGAGCGTGGTTGCGGGGTCGATTATAATCAGCAACGGATACAGCACGATGAATACTCCGGCAGTGTTGAAGTTCAGCGGCGACATCACCGGAATACACGCCGCACCGCTTGAAGACATAACTATTTCGCGGCGCGAAGACCTCATCATCATTGGCGGCGAATACGATAAGGCGGAGCTGTACGCCGCGTCCGGACAATTGCTTGCCTCGTCTTCAGAGCCGCTTAGCCTTGCCGGACGGCCCGCCGGAGTGTATGTCGTAAAGGTCCGCAAAGGGACTAAGACGGCGGATTACAAGATTTTGAAATAATCAATTAATTATATTTGAATATGAAAAAGATCAATAACTACGTGAGCGCCGGGCTGTGTCTGACAGCGCTCCTGCTCCTTTCTTTAACCGCGTCAACGCCGTGTATGGCGGGCGAAAGCAACTCCGTCGAGCTCGGTTTCTGCGACACTACGGGCGCGGGAATTAAGACGATGAGTGCCGACAGCGAAGGTGTTTACTCCGGCGGGTCGGCAATATACTTCCCCGCAAGCGACATCGCTTCGTTTGCCGGCGCGGAAATAACGGAGATTAAGATTAAGTTAGACGGCGAGCCGACTTCGCTGAAGATGTTCGTCGCCAAGAGTCTTAACGGGACGTACGACTACGAACAAGAGCTCACCGGCGGCGTTGAGGGCTGGAATACATTCACTCTTGACACTCCTTTCGCCATTGACGGCACCGACCTTTATGTAGGTTACGAGGAGACCGGAC
>JAJPZE010000074.1 GCA_021204565.1 Prevotella sp.
GAGCTTGACGGCAGCGTGCCCTTTGTTCAAATTAAGGCGCGGATACTCTCGTTCGAGGAATTTGCGGCGGGCGGGCGGCGCAAACGTATTGTCGCACACGTGTCTGACGGCACCGGCGTGGCGGATATCGTCTGGTGGAACGGCACGAAATATGTATATAAGACCTATCATGAGGGCGCGGAATACGTCATCTTCGGCCGCCCGACAGTGTACGGCGGACGCTATCAGTTCGCCAATCCCGATATGGAGAAGGCGGAGAAGGCGGAGCTGTCGGCTAACGGCTTGCAGCCTTATTACGTAACTACGGAACGCATGAAGAAGAGCGGGCTGATGTCGAAACAGATGGAGAAGCTTACCCGGACGCTTGTTGCGAAGGTCGGCGAGGCGGGGTTGCCGGAGACGTTGCCGCCGTTCATGCTCTCCTCGCTGTGCCTTATCGGGCGCACTGATGCCGTCTGCCGTATCCATTATCCGAAGACGATGCGGGACGTGCAGACCGATCAGATAAGGCTGAAGTTTGAAGAACTCTTTTATGTACAGCTTAACATACTCCGCCACACCACCGATCACCGCCGCAAATACCGCGGGTATATTTTCGGAAAAGTTGGGGAGTTGTTCAACGATTTTTATAAAAACGCGCTCCCGTTCGACCTCACAGGCGCTCAGAAACGTGTCATACGGGAGATCAGGAACGACGTCCGCAGCGGGCGTCAGATGAACAGACTTCTTCAAGGAGATGTGGGCTCGGGCAAGACGTTGGTAGCTCTGATGTCGATGCTTCTTGCGATTGACAACGGCTTTCAGGCGTGCATAATGGCTCCGACGGAGATTCTTGCCGAGCAACACTTAGCCACGCTGACCGCTTTTCTTCGGGATTTGCCGGTCAGGACGGCGCTTCTGACGGGTTCGGTTAAGGGCAAACAGCGCGAAGATGTTATGCAAGGATTGGCTTCGGGCGATGTTCATATCCTTGTCGGCACGCACGCGGTGATTGAAGATCCTGTGGAGTTCCGCCGTTTGGGGCTCGCTGTCATCGACGAGCAGCACCGTTTCGGCGTGGCGCAACGCGCGAAGCTGTGGCGCAAGAGCGAAAATCCGCCGCACGTATTGGTGATGACCGCCACGCCCATACCCCGCACCTTGGCGATGACGCTCTATGGCGACTTGGACGTTAGCGTTATAGACGAGTTGCCGCCGGGTCGGAAGCCGGTCGGCACGATACACTGTTACGACAATCAAACGGCATCTTTATGCGCCCGGATACGCCGGGAGGTGGAGGCGGGCAGGCAGGTTTACGCCGTCTTTCCCCTCATTCAGGAGAGCGAGAAATCCGACTTGAAGAACCTTGAGGACGGCTTTGAGAGCCTGCGGGAGACGTTCCCCGACTTCGTTATAGGGAAGATGCACGGGCGTATGAAGAGCGCGGAGAAGGACGAGGAGATGGCTAAGTTCGTCTCCGGAGCAACGCAGATACTTGTCTCGACGACGGTTATAGAGGTCGGCGTGAATGTGCCGAACGCTTCGGTGATGGTGATTTTCGATGCCCAGCGCTTCGGTTTGAGCCAGCTTCACCAGCTCCGGGGGCGTGTCGGACGGGGCTCAGACCAAAGCTGGTGCATACTTGTTACGCCGCGCGAGCTGACGAAAGAGACGCGCACACGTATCGATATAATGTGCGAGACCAACGACGGCTTCCGCATTGCAGAGGCCGATCTGAAGCTCAGAGGTCCGGGCGACCTCGAAGGAACCCAACAAAGCGGCGTGGCGTTTGACCTGAAAATAGCCGACATAGCCCGGGACGGACAACTCGTCGAGCTCGCCAGACGAGAGGCGCAAAAGGTGATTGACGCCGACCCGACATTCTCTTCCGAGCGGTATAACCTGCTTTGGAGCCGCCTTGCGGAGCTGAGGAAGACGAACGTCAACTGGGGCGCAATAAGCTGAGATACAACAATTACACATTAAATAACATATGAACACGACCGATACAACCATTATCGACAAGCTCTACGCGCTAATCCTTGCCGGCGGAAAAGGACGGCGCCTGTGGCCCGAGAGCCTTGCCGAAAAGCCCAAGCAGTTTATAGATTTCTTCGGCTCAGGTCTTACGCAGCTGCAGGAGACCTACGCCCGCTTCCGGCAGTTTCTCCCCGCGGAGAGGATTCTAATCAGCACTAATATTCTTTATAAAGACATTGTTTGCGAGCAGATACCCGAGGCGACGGACGACAATATCCTTGCCGAGCCGGTATGGCGGAATACGGGACCGTGCACCGCGTGGGGCGCTTACCGCATTTTTAACCGCGATAATGACGCGCTGATAGTTGTCTCCCCCGCCGATCATCATATAGTCGGCAATGATAAATTCATAGAGAATGTCGTTGCCGGAGCGCGGTTTACGGCGAGCCACAACCGTCTTCTGACGATGGGCGTGATGCCTACGCGCCCCGAGCCGGGATACGGTTATATCCAGTTTGCGGAGGAGATAGAGCCGGGCATTTATACTGTCAAGTCGTTCACGGAGAAGCCTGACCGCGAGTTTGCGCGTATCTTTATCGAGAGCGGAGAGTTCCTTTGGAACACCAGCTTGTTGCTTTCCAACGCCCGCAACCTGCTCCAAACGATGAGCAAACAATTGCCCGCAGTATTCAGAAGGATAAAATCATTCGGCGCCGGGCACACGATAGAGGGGGAGAACCGGTATATTATGGAGCGTTTCCCCCGTTATCCGAACGTGTCAATGGAGGAGGGCGTGTTGGAACGAACACAGGACGTGATGGTGATGAAGTGCGGTTTCGGCTGGGCTGATATGGGCACTTGGCACGGCATTTATGAGTCGGAACGGCGTATCGGCGGCGATAATGTCGTGCTCGACTCCGATGTCATACTCGACAATGCACACAATAATATAATCAAAATCCCCAAGGGACACCTTGCCGTAATTAACGGCTTGGACGGGTATATCGTGGTTGAAAAGGGCGATACGCTGCTCATTTGCCCCAAAGAAGATTCGTCCGCACTCATCAGGAAATACTCCGCAGAGGTGGAGATACGCTGAAATAAAACAGCCGGTATACTAAATAATCACTACCTTTGCAGGCGGAATTACGTTATTATATCAGCAGATGAAATACATTATTATATTGGCGGACGGCAGCGCCGACCGGCACTGTGAGGAGCTCGGAGGCAAGACTTTGTATCAATACGCCTGCGTTCCGAACATCGACCGGCTTGCCTCGCGCGGGCGTTGCGGTATGCTCCGCACTATCCCCGACGGCTTTCCCGCGGGCTCGGAAGTGGCTAACTCGACGATATTAGGCTACGACCAACGCGTCGTTTATCAGGGTCGCGGCGTGTTGGAAGCGGCGAGCATAGGATACGAGATGCAACCGGGCGACATGGCGATGCGGTGCAATCTCGTTTGCTTAGAGGGGGATATAATTAAGAATCACTCCGCCGGACATATCTCTACGGATGAGTCCCGGCAATTGATAGATTATCTCAACGATGAATTAAGCGACGCTCGGGTAAGGTTTTATACGGGCGTACAATACCGGCATCTGTTGGTCGTCAACGGCGGGAACGCCGATATTGAAGCCACTCCGCCCCACGACGTGCCCTTACAAGCTTGGCGTCCGCTCCTCGTCAGCGCGCGTAACGCGGAGGCAGAACCTACCGCACGCCTGCTCAACGATTTGATTTTGAAGTCCCAAAAGTTGCTTCCCCGTCATCCGGTGAATATCTCGCGCGTGGCTTCAGGCAAGGACCCGGCGAACAGCATCTGGCCCTGGAGCGCGGGTTACCGCCCGAATATGGCGCGGATAACGGAGCGCTTTCCGCAGATAAAGAGCGGTGCCGTTATCTCTGCGGTGGATTTAATCCGCGGAATAGGGCGCTACGCGGGTCTGAGGAACATAACTGTCGAGGGCGCTACGGGTTTGTCGGACACTAATTACGCGGGGAAGGCGCAAGCCGCGATCGACGCTCTGCGGACCGACGACTTTGTATATCTCCATATTGAAGCGCCGGACGAGGCGGGGCACGAGGGCGATTTAGCTTTGAAATTGCGGACTATTGAGGATATCGACAGCAAGGTCGTGGCGCCGGTTATCGCGGCTGCGGACGTTTCGGACGTGCCCGTGTGTATCGCCTTTCTCCCCGACCACCCCACTCCCTGCGCCGTTCGCACTCATACGAACGACCCCGTGCCGTTCGTAATATACAAGCCCGGGCAAAGCGCCGACGAAGTTCGCGCCTTTGACGAAGACAGTTGCCGTCAGGGCGCATATGGGGTTATGGACGGCTTGGACTTCCTTCCCGCTTTCCTTAACTAAAAGTTTTTCTCCGTTACGAATATGAATTATTACAGCACGAATCATAGCTCCGCGCCCGCCGGATTAGAGGAGGCGGTTGTCCGCGGATTAGCTCCCGACAAGGGTTTGTATATGCCGGAGCGTATCAATACGTTGCCGCAGGAGTTTTTCGACGACCTGCCGGATCTCTCGTTTGCCGACATCGCGTACAATGTGGCGGAAGCTTTCTTCGGCGGAGACATACCCGGCGACGCGCTCTTTGATATTGTTGCCGATGCTTTGAACTTTGATACGCCCGTGACTGAGGTCGGCGGAAATATCTTCACACTGGAGCTCTTTCACGGTCCTACCCTCGCGTTTAAGGATGTCGGGGCGCGGTTTATGGCGCGTATGTTGCGTTATTTTCTCGGTCGGAAAGATAGCTCGGTCAACGTATTAGTAGCTACGTCGGGCGATACGGGCTCGGCTGTGGCGAACGGTTTTCTCGGTGTTGAGGGCATACACGTGTATGTTCTTTACCCCAAGGGCAAGGTCAGCGCGATACAGGAATGCCAGTTTACGACGCTCGGACGCAACATCACGGCGGTGGAGATCGACGGTGTG
>JAJPZE010000091.1 GCA_021204565.1 Prevotella sp.
CAGAGAGATTCGTCGATGAAGAATGGCGTGGCGGGCGTGCTCCTAGCTCTTGTCGCAACGTTTATATTCTTTTATGCCGGCGTAGTGGAGTTCAATCTCTTTCATGCCGTTGTCGGCATACTTGTTATAGGTATTATTGCGTTTCTCTTCACGACGGTTGCGGCGAATGCGATAGCTATTGTCGGTACGAACCCGGTGTCGGGAATGACGCTTATGACGCTTATCTTGGCGAGTCTGATAATGGTTGCGATAGGTCTTAAAGGGTCGGCGGGTATGGTTGCCGCGCTTGTTATGGGCGGCGTTGTATGCACCGCGTTGTCGACCGCGGGCGGGTTTATAACCGATTTGAAGATCGGATATTGGCTCGGCACTACGCCGCGCAAGCAAGAGAGTTGGAAGTTTCTCGGTATCCTTGTGAGTGCCGTAACGGTTGGCGGAGTGATGATTTTGCTGAACAAGACATACGGATTTGTAGGGGATAACGCGTTGGTTGCGCCGCAGGCGAACGCTATGGCGGCCGTTATTGAGCCGATGATGTCCGGCTCGGGAGCGCCGTGGATACTCTATATTACGGGTGCCGTCATTGCCCTCGTGCTTAATTGGCTCGGCATCCCCGCTCTTGCCTTTGCGCTCGGGATGTTCATTCCGATGGAGTTGAATGCGCCGTTGCTCGTCGGCGGAGCTATTAACCGGCTCGTTACGACCCGCTCAAAAGACGCGCACGTCAATACCGAACGGGGGGAGCGGGGTACGCTTATCGCCAGCGGGTTCATTGCCGGGGGCGCGTTGATGGGTGTCGTCTCGGCGCTGTTAAGGTTCTTTAATTTCAACCCCGCGAACGGCGATTGGCTCGCCAATCCTCTGTCGCAGTTCCTCTCCCTCGCCGCTTATCTGATACTTATCAGCTACTTCATCGTAGCCACACGCCGGAAATAGCTGCATATATACTAATAAAATAAGAGCGTCCCCGATACCGGAGACGCTCTTAAAGTTTATTCCCGCAACTAACAAACCGCCGCGTTAATCCATTCGTAAACGCAACTGACAACGCCGCAAAGGAGCACGCCCGCCATGCAGCAGAACAGCGCGAGGCGCGTGTTGCAATCGCTCTTGAAGCGCGGCAACGGCGCATCGGCGTTCTTGATATACATCGCTTTGACAATAAGGAGATAATAATAGAGGCTCACGACCGTGTTTATCAACGCGATGAACACGACGAGATACGTCCAGAAACCGCCCGCCTTAAGAGCCGCCATAAAGACGAAGAACTTCGAGAACATCCCCGCAAAGGGCGGTATGCCCGCAAGGGAGAAGAGGGATAAGGTCATCAGCAACGCCAGACGCGGGTTGGTGGAGTAAAACCCGTTATAATCCTCAATCATCGTCGCGCCGTTATTATTCTCCTCCACAACGCCGATAATGGAGAACACGGCAAGGTTGGCGACGATATAAACAAGTATGTAATACGTCAGCGAGGAGACCGCTAAAGAGTTGTTCCCTATAACCGCAAGCATTATATAACCCGCCTGCGAGATGGAGCTGAACGCCATAAAACGCTTCAGCTCCGATTGGCGTATCGCCATAATATTCGCCAGCACGATTGAAGCCGTAACGACGATATACATCATCGGCACCCAAGCCGAAGCCAAACTGCCGAACACCTTCATCAGGATCACCATCAGCGTGAACGCCGCGGCGCCCTTGGATACAACCGACAAATACCCGGTTACACTCGTCGGCGCTCCTTGGTATGCGTCCGCCGTCCAGAAATGAAACGGCACGAGCGAGATCTTAAACGCCAACCCGCTGAAGAAGAAGATGAGGGCGAGGATTGTGAGGGGCGAGAGGGTGATTTTTGCCGCCACATCATCGAAGTAAAGCGTTCCCGCGGCGGTGTAGATCATAGCGATGCCGTAGAGCATGACAGCAGAGGAGAACGTTGCGGTAAGGATATACTTTGCTCCGGCTTCGGCGGAGTAGTGCCGGAACTTGTCAAATGCAACCAAGCACGCCATAGGCACCGACGCCGTTTCCAAGCCGAGGAAGAAGAGAAGGAAACTTCCCGACGAAATCATTATATTCATCCCGAGTAACGTGGAGAGGAGAATGACGTAATATTCCCCCTCCTTAAAGGCGGTGTCAGCCCGACTCAGCCACTTCCGGCTCTGTATTACAACTATAAGCGTGCCCACCGCCAATAGGGTCTTCATCACCCCCGCCATAGGGTATGTATGATACATCCCGCCGAACGCCGTCCTCTCTCCCGTCGGGCACGCATTAAGCGCGATATGCACGAGAAGCAGTACCGCAACAAGGGGATTGAACCATTTCCTCGCCGCCGAACGGGCGGAGCAGAAGTCGCAGACAAACGTTATAAGGAGTATTGCCGTGAGGGTTATCTCCGGCATCATATTAAGAAATTGAGCGTAATTCATAATTCCGGAGCTATCAGATAGATGCAACAATATTCAATGAATCGAGTATCGGCCCGACCGCATCGTTAATCACGTTGCTTGCCCAAAGGGGGAAACAACCTAACCCGGCAACGCAAGCGATAAGGCAACAAACGGCAAGCTTCTCGTCCCAAGTGGCGTCGGTGAGCGTCTCGAAGTGCGGGTTCTTAACCTTGTCGAAGAGGATAAAGCCGACCGTCCGCAGGATATACACCGCCGTGATAACTATCGACGTGCAGGCAATCAAAGTACAAACACGGCGGAACGTGTCGGGGTTCGCAAACGAACCGACGAAGATACTCATCTCCGCAATAAACCCGGAGAAGCCCGGCAAACCGAGATTCGCCAAACCGGCAACCACATACCCCACGCCGAGGAACGGCATTATCTTCATCAATCCGCTCAGCTCCCGGATGTCCCGCGTATGCGTCCGCCCGTAGATCATACCTATGAGCGCGAAGAAGAGAGCGGTCATCAGCCCGTGCGAGAGCATCTGAAGTATCGCGCCCGTACACGACACGCGCGTCATCATCAACAACGCGAAGAGCACCAAGCCGCAATGCGATACCGACGAATAAGCATTGATAAACTTAAGGTCGGTCTGTATGCAGGCCGAGAACGCGCCGTATACAACGGAGATGGTTGTTAATATAAGGAAGATCCAGGCAAGGTCGCAAGCCGCCTGAGGCAACAGGTACATCGCTATGCGGAAACAACCGTAACCGCCGAGCTTCATCAGCACGCCCGCGTGCAACATCGATACCGAGGTCGGCGCGCAACTATGACCGATAGGCGACCAAGTATGGAACGGGAACAATGCGCCCAATACTCCGAACCCGATAAACACGAACGGGAAGAGGATGTTCTGCACGTGTGCGGGGATGTTGTGCATCGCCGCGATAGCGTGTATGTTCATAGTTGTCGCCCCGCTGAAGAAGTATATGCCGATAATGCCGATAATGATTAAGGCGGAGCCGCCCATAAGCATCAGCGTCAGCTTCATAGCCGCATACTCTTTCTTTCCGCTGCCCCAATAACCGATCAACAAGTACATAGGGATGAGCGCAACCTCATAAAACATAAACATCATAAACATATCCACCGATATGAAGAAGCCGAATACGCCCGTCGAAAGCAACGTGAACCAGAGGAAGAACTCTTTGGTCAAAGGCTTCAGTTTCCACGAGGCGAACGTGCCGGTGAATACGATTATGCTCGACAGAAGCAACATCACGACCGATATGCCGTCGACTCCGACCGCGTAACAGATATTCAGCGAGGGGAACCAAGACAAGCTGTAAGCGAACAAGACCGTATCGGCGTTGCCCGCCGCACGCAGGTTGATGAACGCAATAGTCAGACTCGCGGAGAGCACAACAAGCGCCGACGCGCCGCACACCATCACCCCGCGCACCTGATTGATATTACGCGCAGCCCACAGCCCGAGCAACATCAGAGCCGGTATAACGATATATAACGTAAGTATACTCATATCTTCAAGCCCTCCGCAAAGTTAAATACATAACAATAACAACACCAATCCGACCGCGCCCGCAAGGAACCAAACGGCATAGCTCCTGACATCGCCGCTCTGCCAGCTGCGTACGCTCTCGCCCGACTCGTTCGCGCTCCACGCGCTGAAATCAATAAGCCCGTTGATAATGTGCTCGTCTATCCAACGCGCCAAGCGGGAAAATATGCCGAACATTATCTTATGGGTTACGAACTGATACACCTCGTCTATATAAAAGCGTCTGTACGCCCAATGATGCAGACGGGGGAATGTCTTGTATAGCCTGTCGGCAACCGGCTGGCGCTCTCCTTTATATATATACGTCGCAAGACATATCGAGAGGATAGCGATGACGGTTGATACCGTCGCAACCGTCGGGTCGAAATGTATGGCGTAAGCCCCGCCCGTGGCGGATACGAACGACCCGAAGCTCCACAGCGGATTGATTATCCCGAAGCCCGCCAACGTGGTTATTATGCCGACCCCGACCGTGATTACGCTCAACACGACAAGGGGGAGCGTCATAGTCCAAGGCGCTTCCGTAGGCGTGTGATGCGCGTGAAGCTCCTTATTCTCCGTACCCCAGAAGATGCCGTAATACAATCGGAACATATAGAAAGCGGTCATCGCCGCGACAATAGTCATCCACCAGCCGCATACCGGAGAATAGGCGAAGCACGCGGAGATTATCTCGTCCTTCGAGCTGAAACCGGAGAAGAACGGTATGCCCGAGATGGCCAAGCAGCTGATAAGGAACGTGATATGCGTAACCGGCATATATTTTTTCAGCCCGCCCATTGCGCTCATCTCGTTGGAGTGTACGGCGTGTATTATACAACCGGCGCATAAGAAGAGGCAGGCCTTGAACATAGCGTGAGTGAACAAATGAAACATCCCCGCCATATATCC
>JAJPZE010000256.1 GCA_021204565.1 Prevotella sp.
CGCCTAAACAACTGATAATCATCATATTAACTATATATCGTTCTGTTATGAAAGGGAATAAGAAAACATATATTGCGTTAGTCGTTTGCGTGCTTCTCTTGTCGTCTTGCGAGGGGAAGAGCGACGACGAACGTGCGGCGGCGATGGTTTCGGACATAGAGCAGGCGGTGTCTAAAGGTGATTTTCGGAGTGCGTTGGACTCGATAGTTGTTCTCCGCAGCCGTTATCCGAAGGCGGTGAATGCCCGGCGCCGCGCTCTTGAGCTTTGGCAGGATGCGTCGCTCTTGGAGGCGGAGGCGGAGGCGGCGAAAACGGACTCGTTGCTGAAAGAGACAATAGTTGCGATTGACAGCGCCCCTACGTTGTTGGAGCAGAATAAGTTGCGTAACCGCCGCGATTCATTACAGGCGCGCTACGATGCCGCGATAGGTTTGACGAAGGTAATTCGCGAGAAGAATGCCGGCAACTGATACGGACAAGGAGTTCGGCGAGGCAATGGCGATGTGCCGCAACGTGTTTCGCGACAAGCTCTACGATTACAAGCCGTCGTGGCGGATGTTGCGTCCCGAGTCGCTTACCGACCAGTTATTCATCAAAGCGAAGCGTATCCGCACGCTTGAGATTACGGGCGAGGCGCGTGTCGATGAGGGGATTTTGCCCGAGTTTATGGCGTTAATCAACTACGGCATTATCGGGCTCATACAGCTCGATAAGGGTTTTGCCGACAGTGTTGATATGACCAACGACGAGGCGATGGCGGAGTACGACCGGCGTGTGAGCGAGTGTACGGCGCTGATGACAGCCAAGAACCACGATTACGGAAACGCCTGGGAGGACATGCGCGTGAGCAGTTTCTCCGATTTCATACTTACGAAGATCGAGCGCATAAAGGAGATTGAGAACCGGCGCGGACGCACGTTGGTGAGCGAGGGGATAGCGTCCAACTATATGGATATCATCAATTACGCGGCGTTCGGAGTGATTAAATTGGGCGTCAGGAAAGCGCAATAGAGGGGTTGAAAGCGGCGAAGATTATAATCGTGAACATATGCCGGATAATCGTCGGGCTGACGTTTATCTTCTCCGGATATGTGAAGGCGGTCGACCCGTTAGGCACCGGGTATAAGATTGAGGATTATGTTACGGCGACGGGCGTTGTCGGCTCGTTGCCCTCGTGGATTAGTCTTTCGGCTTCGGTATTGCTCTCCGCAATAGAGTTCTGCATCGGCATTATGCTGTTGCTTGCGGTGAGGAAACGTTTGGCGGCATGGGTTGTCCTGATTGTGATGATTATATTCACGTTGTTCACCGTTTGGGTATATATTGCCGATCCTGTCAGCGACTGCGGTTGCTTTGGAGATGCTGTCGTGCTGACCAACGGGCAGACGTTAACCAAGAACATTATCCTGCTTGTTGCGTCGGTTGTGGTGTTTGCGGGGCACGAGCGTATGATACGTTTTATATCCGACGGGAACGGCTCCATCGTGCTCAGCTATGGCATCGTGTTTATCCTCGCCACGGCGGCGTACAGCCTTTATTATTTGCCGCAGTTCGATTTCCGCCCCTATCATATCGGGGTTAATATTGCCGGGAGCATGACCATACCCGACGGCGCGGAGCAACCGGAATATGAAACGACATTCATAATGCAGCGGGGCGGCGTTACGAAAGAGTTTGATTTGGCACACTATCCCGACAGCTCGTGGACGTTCGTCGACAGCCGTACGCGCCTCGTAAAACCGGGTTACATTCCCCCGATACACGACTTCACAATACAGACCGCCTCCGGCGAGGACATCACCGAAGAGGTGTTAAGCCGCCCGGGATATGTGTTCCTGCTCATTGCGCCGTACCTCGACAAAGCCGACGACTCCAACTTCGGGCCGATAGATCAGATATACGAATACGCGCAATATTTCGGCTATCCGTTTTATTGCCTTACGTCGGGCACGGCGGAGAGCATAGCCCGCTGGCGCGACAATACCGGGGCGGAGTATCCTTTCTACTTCACCGACGGCACCACGCTAAAGACGGTCATACGAAGCAACCCCGGGCTTCTTCTGCTCCGCGACGGGGTGATCATACAGAAGTGGAGCCATAATAATCTCCCTAAGGGAGATCGGCTTAACGCCCCGCTCGACCGTCTCCCCATCGGACAAGAGAAGGACGTGAGCCGCGCGAAAAAGGTGGCGCAGGTGTTGCTGATGTTCATATTGCCCGTCTTTGTTCTTTCGCTTACCGACCGTCTTTGGGCATGGCGGAGCAGGCTTCATATAAGGAAACACGAAACAGGATTATTCATTTCAAATACGGAAAAGATTATGTCAAAGAAAATCGTTGCGGGGAACTGGAAGATGAACAAGTCCCTGCAAGAGGGCGTTGCCCTTGCAAAAGAGTTGGTCGAAACGGTTAAAGACCCGAAGTGCGGAGTGGTTATTTGCACGCCGTTTATCCATCTGTCGAGCGTGGCGGAAGTGGTGAAAGGGACGTGCATAGAGTTAGGCGCACAGAACTGTGCGGACAAGGCTAAGGGCGCGTTTACCGGGGAAGTGTCGGCGGAGATGGTGAAGTCTGCGGGCGCCGGATATGTGATTTTGGGACATTCGGAGCGGCGTGAATATTATCACGAGACCCCTGCGATACTCAAAGAAAAGGTGCAGCTGGCACTTGCGAACGGGCTGAAAGTTATCTTCTGCATCGGGGAGACGCTTGCCGAGCGCGAAGCAAACAAACAGAACGAAGTGGTTAGAACGGAGCTTGAAGGTTCGGTTTTCAACCTCACGGCCGAAGAATGGAAGAGCATTGTTATTGCTTATGAGCCGATTTGGGCTATAGGCACGGGCAAGACGGCGACGGCCGACCAGGCGGAGGAGATACACGCATACATTCGTTCGTGTGTGGCTAAGGTATACGGCGAGGGTGTTGCGGCGGCGACTACAATCCTCTATGGCGGCTCTTGCAAGGCTTCCAATGCGGGCGAGTTGTTCGCCAAGCCCGACATTGACGGCGGGCTCATCGGCGGCGCGTCGTTAAAAGCCGCCGACTTCAAAGGCATCATCGATGCTTGGGGATAAGGGGTAATGAAGCGGTTTATATTTTCTTTTACGTTCTTGGTCTGCGCGCTGCAATGCGGTGCGCAGACCTTTACCGACGCCTTGCAAACGCCGGTCAGCGGCGGAGGGAAAGTAACTATCGTCGAAGCGGACGACATAACAGCCCTTATTAACGGGCATATAAACGAGCAGAAAGAACCCAAATCCGCGGCGGAGAAACCCGCGCCGAAGCCGGCGGCAACCCCCGCCGCACCATCCGCCGGACAGAAGCCTGCAAGCAACGAGAGCGGCGCAGACGAGGCGGCGAATGTCGATACGAGCAAGAAAGTAATTAAGAACCCGCAGAAGATAACAGGGTATCGCGTGCAAGTGTTCTCCGGGGGTAACTCGCGCGACGACAAGACAAAAGCGGAGACAACAGGCGAGCAGATAAAACGTCTCTTCCCCGACCAACCCGTGTACGTGCACTTCTATTCCCCGCGTTGGATATGCCGTATGGGTAATTACCGCACTTACGAGGAGGCGCAGGAAATGCTTACCCGCGTGAGAGATGCGGGATATAAACAAGCGAGCCTCGTTAAGGGCACAATAACTCCGACGGACTGATATGGACAACCCGCAATACCTGCGTGACGGTCTCGAAGAGCTGACCTCACTCTGCCGGCAAATACTCCCCTTGCTCGGCGAAGACCCTTCCCGCGAGGGGCTGGTGAAGACCCCGCAGCGCGTCGCAAGGGCAATGCAAACGCTCACGAGGGGATATTTCGAAGACCCCGAAGCCGTGCTCGCCGAAGCGATGTTCGAAGAGGAGTACAGCCAAATGGTTATCGTCAAAGACATCAATTTCTTCTCCCTTTGCGAGCATCACCTGCTCCCCTTTTACGGCAAAGCGCACGTTGCGTACATCCCGAACGGACATATAACGGGGCTTAGCAAGATACCGCGCGTGGTTGATATATTCAGCCACCGCCTCCAAGTCCAAGAGCGTATGACGCAACAAGTAATGCAATGCATCGATAATGCTCTCAAACCGCTCGGCGTGATGGTGGTTATTGAGGCGGAGCACCTGTGCATGCAGATGCGTGGAGTGGAGAAGCAACATTCCGTCACCACCACTTCGGCGTTCTGCGGAGCGTTCCGGCAGGCGAAGACACGTGATGAATTTATGAACCTGATAAAGTAAACCGCCGGGCACGTTATGAAGTTCGTTTCCTGGAATGTCAACGGTTTGCGTGCGTGCGTCAAGAAGGGTTTCCCCGACGTGTTCGCCGCTTTCGATGCCGACTACGTCTGCCTGCAAGAGACGAAAATGCAGGCGGGACAGCTCGATTTGTCTTTTCCCGGATACCAATCGTTTTGGAATTACGCCGAGCGAAAGGGATATTCGGGCACCGCGGTGTACACCCGCCATACGCCTCTAAGCATATCCAAGGGTATCGGAATAGAGGAGCACGACCGCGAGGGGCGTATAATCACGATTGAGACGGACCGGTTCTTCCTCGTCAATTGTTACACTCCGAACTCCCAAGACGGGCTCCGGCGCATCGATTACCGTCTGCGTTGGGAGCGCGATTTTTATGCTTACGCCCGGCAGTTGGATACGGTCAAGCCGGTTATAATATGCGGCGACCTGAACGTGGCGCACGAGGAGATAGACCTTAAGAACCCGAAAACGAACCGGCAGAATGCGGGCTTCTCCGACGACGAACGCCGTATGATGAGCCAATGGACCGGAGCCGGCTTTCAGCTTGAATACTGTCAGGGACCGACGGGAGGGTTTGTCGACAGCTTCCGCTACTTATATC
>JAJPZE010000101.1 GCA_021204565.1 Prevotella sp.
CTATTGTCCGTCCCGACATCTACACTGCCAATTTTTTCTTTTGTTATCTCGACATCTTCGTAGTCCGCCTGTTTCATCATCAGCTTCAGCGCGAACTGAATATCCACTGACGGCACTTTGTCGCCTAAGTAGATATACGGGTGGTCGCAAGCGGAGGTCTCGTCGGCAGTGCCGGGCTTGCACAGGAAATAGTGTATACTCTCGCTTGTGGAGAGTACGAGCGTGTTCGCCACGCAGGTGAGCGATACGAACGTTCCGGCATATGCGTTATTATGTTCGCCCGTTTGATAATCGTATGTACCCGCCACGCCCGAAACAACGTCGGTCGTTGCGAGGAATTTGTCGATGTCGCTGTTGTAGACGCAATAGACATACGCGCCGCCGTTGCCGTCGAGATATGTGTTCATATCGTCGCGGTCGACGCAAAAGAGGAGTACGCTGTCCGTGCTTTGATATACTCTTTGATATACTATTATATAGTGGTAATAGTTGACGGTGTGATGGATGAACACCTTTGCGTCGCGTCCGACTATCAGGCGGAGGCTTGTCTCGTCGGGAATGTTCTTTATCCCGCCGTCCTCTACTACGCAATTGCTTGCGAACGCCAATGCGCCGTCGGGGCATTGATAGTCGTCGGGGAGCGTCCCGAACCCGCTGTACCGTATGTCTTTCTGCTCCATAGCTTGTTATGGCTTATTGTTGCTGTTGTCCTTGCAGAGCCGCCGCTTGTTGTTGCATTGCTTGCTGTGAGGCTTGCCCTTGCTGCCCTTGCCCTTGTCCTGCGGCGGCTTGCTGCGCTTGCGCTTGTGCCGCGTTTTGCTGTTTGGCGCGTATATCCTGCAACAGCTCGTCGGCAAAGGGGAAATCGCCGTGTTCGAGGAGCTGCTCTATATCTATCTGTCCCGACTGCCAAAGGGTGGTGAGGAATTGGTTTGCCGCGTCGCGGTAAACGGGTGTCGATTGGCTTTGCGTTATGGCGATGTCAAATTCGAGGTTGCGTATCTTGTCGGGGTTTACGGCGATGTTTACGTTCGTCCCCACGATGTTCTCTATCTTGCGGTTGTCGTAGAACTGCTGAATGTTCTTCACCGTCTTTACCGCCGCGTCGCGTTCGAACGAATGGAACGACTTTAATAAGTCGACGAGGCTGACGGCTGCGTTCTGCGCTTGTTGCGCGTATAATGTGCCGGACACGCCGCTTGCCGCCTCTTTGCCCTGCGACGCGCCGTGTACGCCGCTTATATCTTCCATTAGCGACATTTGGAGACGCAACAGCTCCGTTGTGCCGATGTTAGTCGAGTTTGACGTTATGACGCTCGGCGTGTGCGTCAGTCCTTTGCTCTTATAGAAGAGTATGCCGTTATATGTGGTGCATTCTTCGGCAAAGGTTTGGGGGTTCATCCCTTCGGGAATAGCCTCGATAGGTATCATCATCAACCCTTTTGCCGCGCTGCGTATCGCCATATCGTTCATTATGATAAGGCGGTTGATAAACCGTTGCTGGTCGATAACGTCGCCTACGAACGAGTGTATCTCGCCGTCGATGAACGGGTACGCCTTGAACACATACGGGTGGCTCTTGTGTTCGTAAGGGGTCTCGCCGCTGTCGAGTATGTCGCCGTAAGGGGAAAGGAAATAATACATCCACCGCGCATCCATAAACCATTCGTACTCTATCAGCGGCACGTCCTCTTCCGCCATACCCGCCGCACGCGCCATAGCGAGACGGTTGCGGTTCTCCGTCTCCACTATCTCTTCCGCGTCTTTCAGCTCTATTTTAAACACCTCTCCCGTGTTCCAGTCGTGGCAACGGTAACGGGGCTTAAGCTCTTTACGCCATATCTCCACCACACGGCAACGTCCGTTGTCGGCGGTAAGGAAGAAGTCGAAGTCTTTAACGTCGCTTACGGGGAAACCGAACTCCGACCACCGCGTGCAAAACATCTCTTTGTTCCGCGCGTAAGTATAAATCTGTTGTAAGGTTTGATAATCGGCGTTGTTACGCGCGAACTCGCCGCACACCTGCTCGAACGATAAATCGTGCAGCTCTCCGACGAACATACAGTCGTTGCCTCGCGGGTCGCGCATATTGCAGTCGAGGATAAGATTGTTCGGGGGTACTATTGCGGTGCGGCAGTCGAGTTTGTCGTCTTCCCAAGCGCAATACTCGCGCTCCGCCACTACGCCCGACATACAATATTCCTCCGCCTCGCGCGCCCGCAACTCTTCCGTATCGTTGAGTTGCATGTTATATTGCAAGAGGGTGCTTAACGCCTGACCGATATTCTGTTCGTTGCGGTCGCGGGCGACGCAGGTCATCTCCGTACTCTCGTTGCGCAATGTGCCGACGACGTGGCGCGTAAGGCGGCGTATAAGGTTGTTGGTGAGGGGAACGTTGCCCTGCTGCGCTATATACTCCGCTTCGGTCATCCTTTTCCCCTTGTATGTTATGATGTCGCTCCACTGTTGCCCGTAGAGATAGCGTTTGTTGCGTTCGCGGTCGCGGCGGAAATGATACATCGCCATCCAATACTGCTCCGCTTGCATAAGCAGGTCGTAACGCTGTCCCTTTTGGCGCGAACGCGTCATACCGCTGCCCGCCGCTTTCCCTACCTTTTTCAATGACAACAGCCCCGTCCTCGTATTCTTCTTCATAACGAATAAATAACCTATAACCTATAACCTATAACCTTGATTAAAACGGATAGAACGGGCGTTTCACTATCCCGCCCGCAAAGCGCAACGCCTCCAACTCGTCCAACGCCGCCTCACGCTCCGCCAACCAATACTCCGCCTGCGCCGAACCGGTTACCGCCGCCCAATGATAAACAATACAATAAAGCAGGTAATCGTGAATAAGCCGCTCCATACGCTCCACGCGCGTGAGGTCGAAATCGTCCGTCTGTGTAAGCACTATACGATACGCCTTTGTCTCTTCGTGGCGGTCGTCGGTAATCGTTTCTTCCTCGCCGGTCGTCTCTTCGGTTAGCGGTAACAGTTTATGCCTTACCCTCGCCACTGCGGAACGCAACACGCGAAGAGCGTGCCGCCGGTTCTTTTCTTCCGCCAGCTCTTGTTGCAACCGTCGGGACGCGCCGGCATCGGTTTGCTCCCCGCCGATATACATATAGTCGGCGGCTTCTCCGAGCAACTGCGCCGTGATGAACGTCAGCACCGCACGGTTACCACTCTTTGACGTTTCGTCGGATGATATTGTATTCATTGTCGTACTCCGGTGTTTCGGGGCGTAACCGTTGCCCCAAGATATTTGTTACCGCCGCCGCCGTTGCCGCCGCACTCTGCTCGAACGCCTGAGCGGGTGTCGCTTGCGAGAGGTACGTGAACCACTGTGCAAGAACGTAATCAACCAAGTAACACTCCGCGCTGTCGCGAAGCGACGGGAGAAGCGACATATCGAAGTTGGTCGCTATGTCAAGCACCACGCCGCCCGCAGAGGTGTTCTCCTTTGCGTAAGGCGCAAGCAACGCCTTAAACGCCGCCAAACCCTCGTTATAGAAACGGCGCAACAACGGCTCGTCCTCTTTCACCATACGCCACGCATCATACATACCCGTCTGACCGCCCGCCGCCTGACGCTCCGCCTTTGCCGCCGTATATTCCGCACTATCGCGAACGTAACCAAGCACGCGCCCCTCGTCGGGAACTATCGTTATACGCCTCATACCTTTACCCACATCGTTGCCTCCCAGTCGCGCCGCTTGACAAGTCCCGGCTGTACGATACCTTTGCAACACCGCCATTTGCGAAACTCGCTCTGTATCTCCTCGTCCGCCGCGCCCGCGCGTATCTTCCTTAACAACGTCGAGGAGCCAAGACTGCCCGAGCCGAGATTAAAGCAAAAGTCGACGAGCGCGTCGAATTGGTTTTGATTGATAGATAAGCCCAGCGAGTTTACAAACTCTTCACAGTCGGCAACGTCGGCGGCGAGGAGGCTATTCGCCTGCTCCTTTGTTATCGTCTGCCCCGTCTTTACGCCGCTCGTATGCCCGTAACCGATAGTCCGCACGCCGCCACCGTCGTTATACGCCGTCAGACGCAAACCCTCAAACTCCTTTATCTTCTCTACACAATAGTCGCTCGCTTTCATTTGCCCTTCCCTTTCTTTCCGTAAATCGCGGTCAGCAGGTCGGCAATAACCTTTGCGGGCTCGCGCCCGTCGGCGAGGATATGCTCTATCTGCTCCAACAATTCGCCCGTCTCTTTCTCCTCTTTCGCCGTCGCGGGCTCGAGTATGCTCTTCGTTTCAATGATACCAATCCCGACTGCGCCCAAGAGAGTTACGAACGGAAAGAGTATCGCGCGCGCCCCGTGATAGGTATCGACGTACCAAAGGGGGGCAATCTGCAAAGCGTCGAGGACGGACAGCGCAAGCAAACAGTTGTAATACTTGTTTATCTTATACACCGTCCGCCGTGTCTTATACGACGTTATCGCCTCGCCGCGCAACCGCGCCTTGCGTATGCCGCTCCATAGGTCGGCAAAGATAAAGAACAGCGGGGAGAGATAAAGGAAGAACGTTATCGCCGCAACTACAATAAGAGGTTTCATACCGCGCTATTCGTTTTGTTCCGTCTCTTGCTCCTGCTCCTGCTCCTTTTCGCGCTCGGCGATTATCGCGTCGCGCTCCTCTTCAGTGATGTCTTTCCACTTCGAGGTGTCCGCTCCTAATGGAGTGAACACCTGCTCGGAAATGTTTTTGCCGTCGTAAAGGTACATCCCCGTCGCGGGGGTCAAGACGTTGAACTTATCTTTTGTATTTATATTCATATTTGTACGTGTATTATGCAATTGTCCATCCTTTTTCGGTTGCTATTGCTATGTCCTC
>JAJPZE010000138.1 GCA_021204565.1 Prevotella sp.
ATAGGGGCTGTCGGGGTATCGCTCGAAGCCGGTAACCAGCGTTTGGAGGTATGCTGCGGTGTCGGCGCTGATGAGGCACGCCTGGGCAACGTATTGCAAAACGTACATCGCGTTGGCCGTATCCCGAAGCGCGAGGTCGGAATACTTGTCGATAAGGTCGGCACGACGTAACTTATAGCCGCAGTAGGTGGCGCGAAACGCCGCCTCCGACATTTGCCCGCCGTCGAACTCATATCCGCTGAAGAGCGGCTGGAGGCGACAATCGGCAAAGCGGTCGAAACACTTATACGCCGCCTCATAGTCTTTCTTGTTGAGGAAGAACCCGCCTCCGCCGTAGAGGTTTCTGCGGTAAGGCGAGAGATAAGCGGCGTGCTTGGAGCGGTAGCGGGGACGCGAGACGCCGTCCGCGCCGGGCTTTGCGTCGATTGTATCCAAGCTCTCGAGCACGTCGAAGAGATGTATCGTGTTGGAGAAGAACGCCGCAGTGTCGGCGTCTTGTTGGAGATAGAGGTTCTCGTTAAGCTGTTCTTGGCGCTTTTTTATGGCTTCGAACAACGTCAGCCATATCTTCTCGTTGCCCGCGTAAGCACTGTCGGCAAGCAACGAACGCATAGATTGCTCGGCGTCGTCGAGGTTCGTCCCGTTCTTTATATTCGTTCGCGCGGTGGCGAGAAGGGTCTTCACGGTCTTCTTAGCCGCCTTGTCCGCGTCGCTCCGGGCATATATCGGGGCGGCGGAAAACGCAATTAATAATATAAGGAACGCAAGGCGGCGCATAGTCATTTCTTAACTATCTTCCGGTTGTTCCGTATGTACATCCCCGCGGGGAGCGCGTCGAAATCCGTGCCGACATACTGTCCGGAGAGGTTATAGATGCGCTCCGATGTTGACGGAGATATGTTCACGTCGCGTATCGCGGAGACGTTGCCCGTCGTAATCCTCACCTCGTCGAGGAAAAAACGCCCGTCGCAAGAGAATACGATGTCGTTTGTGCCGTTGCCCGTTATTTTGTACGACAGCTCCGTCCATTCCCCTTTGGCGACCTCTATGTTAGTTGCCAAATACGTTGAACCGTACATCACCGTAACCGAGTTGTTGTCTTTTTGGTTATCCCAGACCCCGATTTTGAACGTCAGAACGGCGTCGCCGTAGAGCGTGAAGTAAGGAGACGAGCAAATGCCGTCGTACGTCCCCGTCCCGAAACGCGCGCATTGATAAGCCCCGAACCCGCAATCGGAGAACCACCCGTCGTTGTCCGGGACGAGTTCGTACGTTTTGCTTATCCCCGACCAGATACCGTCGTTGCCGCCCTTACCGGCGCATTGGTCGAACGACTCGTAAAAAATGACGTCGCCCGAAGCGCTGTCCCCCGCGTCGCCGCCCGACGTATCGGTCTGCCCGGACTGCGAAACGGCGGCACACGAGAACGATATCGTGCCGTCGGTGTTTAGCGTAATGCCGTAGATCCCCTTATTCATATACTTTGTCCCGTCGGTGTTCGCGTTATACAGCGAGGCGGCGGGCGTCGAAAGTGCGGATAGGGAATCGTTGTCGTTATAAGGGTACACGTGCCCGGCGTATTGGCTCTGCGTGAGGTAATAATACCCGCTCCGGTACGTCCCTTTTTCGTTGTTCGCTTGGATAACGGTCATCCGTTGATGGCTCGAATTATCGTTCGGCGTGTTGTTCGCCCACGCCTCAGCGTCGTAGTCGACGTGGGTTACGAGCAATCCCGACGGAGCGGTGAAGTACTCTACATACCGGAACCAGCGGTCGGATTGTCTGTTCTCGAGCAGGTAATATTCATTTGCGTCGTTGTCATTATACAATATGTACGCTTCGGGAGTGTCGTTCAGAGGCTCCATCGCGCTGACCTTCATCCCCTCTTTCAATACCGCCGGCTCCAGCCAACCCGCTTCCCAACGCTCGTATGCCGTATATCCGGCAGGCACCTCGCCGTTGTAAGAACCCGGCCCGTTATACGAGCCGCTGTCGAGCACATCCCAACCTTGCATGCCCCAGCCGCCGGAGTATGACGTGTCGTAAAAGTCGGGATAACCGAGGCAATGCGAAAATTCATGACAGGCTACGCCTATACCGGCGGGGGTCGAACCCGAGTTGCCGGCAAGCTCGCACGCCACCGCATACGTGTCAACCGTTACTCCGTCGAGCGTCAAAGCGCCGTCGCCGTCGCCGTAAAGCTTGCCCGACGAGAGCTCCCATTCGTGAGGCCAGATAGTGTTAGACGACGCATTGTTGTTCTGCCCGTAACCCGCATAAACAATAAAGACCTGCTCCACCTCGCCGTCGCCGTCCCAATCGTAGCGCGAGAAGTCGACCTCGTCGTCCGCCAAACGGCACGCCTCAGCAACCATCGTGCACGGGTATTTGTCGTTGCCCTCGCCGCCGTAATCCTGCCCGTAATAAGCATAATTCTGCGATACGGTAACCGGACCGATAACGTCGAACACTATATCAAACTGCCCGTAGCTCTGGTCGGAGAAATAGTCGGCTACGCTCCCGATATGGTTGTTCTCGGAATAACCGACTTCGTTGAACATCTTGTCGAAGTCGGTTTGTGCGGTCGCGCTCGCCATCTCCTTATTAAGAAAATTGACGAGAATAACCAATCCGTACTTCACCCCCGTATATTTCGCTTTGCCCGCGCGCGCCGCTACAAGCCTCTTCTGCCGCTTCGCGTTCCGCTCCGCCTTGCGTAATGCGCCCTTTGCGCGTATCTCCTCCGCCTCGCCGGCAGAGAGGAGCACGGCTGTGTTGTCGTCGCCGAGCGTGTATGAGTTGCCGTCTTCGTCCGTCCAATAATGCGAATACTCGTCGCCGCACAAAGTCAACACGACCCGTCCGCCGTCCGCCAACACGCCCTCGCGCGTTATCCCGCGCCGCGCCGGCACCGCATACGTCGCGCCATACGCAACGAACAACATAACGAAAAGCAACGTGATCTTCTTCATAACAACATTAATAACTGCATTCAAAGTTAAGCCTTTTCCCGACGCGGGCAAAGGTATAACAATATTTTTTCATACATCGCCCGCCAAAAAAGATTATTTCCCGCGTTTGCCGCAAAAAGAAAACGAACCGCACCCGCACGGTTTGCGCGTCGCTTGCGCTACCATGCAATCATCATCTTATATGCCGCAGGCGCTTTTATCCGCTTAGGGCGTGCCGGGCGTGACCCCATATCATGGGTACCCTTAATATGGGGTCATGGGTACCCATGACCCCATATTAAGCCCCGCAAAACCTAAGCTCATGCTTTGCGTTGATTATCAATAGGTTACACACGACCCCGCTTACGCCATCTGTACGAAATTAGTGCAAGCGTTATCCCTATATGCCGCAGACGCTTTGACTTGTATACGTCTTCGAGCCCGTGATTACATCGCCGGGTTTACATCAGCCCCACCCAGCGGAGAATATCGTTGAGGTTCGCAACCACCATTAAGAGGATAAGGATGCCGAAGCCGACGTACTCCGCGCCAATCATAAAGCTATCCGAGGGCTTGCGCCGGGTAATCATTTCGTAGAGGAGAAACAATACGTGTCCGCCGTCCAAGGCCGGGATGGGGAGCAGGTTCATAAAGGCGAGCACAATGCTCAGGAACGCGGTCATGAGCCAGAACAAATGCCAGTTCCAAGTGCTCGGAAACAGGCTCCCGATAGTGCCGAACCCGCCAAGACTCTTCACGCCGTCGGAGGAGAAGACATACTTCAAATCACCCACGTACCCCCCGAGAACATTCAATCCGTACTTCACTCCCGCGGGGAAACTCCGCCAAAAACCGTAACCGACGTGCGTCTCTTTATAAGAACCAAGGGCGCTCGCAACGGTTACGCCGAACTGCATTTCGGGCGTAAGGACGATTGTCGCGGTATCCGGCGCGAGGGCATTAGCGTGCTGAAAGACAACCGCAACGGTGCGCAAGGCGAGGCTGTCGGAGGCGTTTCGCGCCTCACGCAGTCCGTCGGTATGCCGCCCGAGGATACCAAAGATATCGTTCCAAGAGCCGACAGACTTCCCGTCAACAGCCAATACGCGGTCGCCACGCGCCATTCCGATCGCCTCTGCGGGGCTCGCGGGGACGACGCTATCCGCAACTGCCGGTATCAGCGGCGACACAAATGACGGGTCGGCTTTCATCATCGCGAGCAGGTCGAGGTTGCCCGGCAGGTTGATTGTCGTCTCTTTCCCGCCGCGCAAGACCCGGCATTCTCTCGCCTTCGACAGGTCGCGATAGAGGTCGGCATCAAACGATTTGAACTCCCTTATATCGGTTGAGAGGAGTATGTCGCCGTCGCGGAAGCCGAGCGCTTTCGCCTGCTCGTTGAAGTACATCCCGTGCGTCATGTCCTTTGTCGCCACGTATGTATCGCCCCACGCATACATGATCATCGAATAGATGAACAGGGCGAGGAAGAAGTTGACAAGTACTCCGCCGAGCATTATAAGCAACCTCTGCCAAGCCGGTTTGCTGCGGAATTCCCAAGGCTGAGGCGGGGTCTTGAGTTTGTTCTTGTCGAGTTGCGTCTCGTCAATCATACCATCGATTTGACAATAACCGCCGAACGGTATCCAGCCCACGCCGTATTCCGTCTCGCCGATTTTCCTCTTCCAACGGGAGAATTTCCAATCATAGAAGATATAAAACTTATTGACGCGCGCCCCGAAGAGCTTTGATAAAGTGAAGTGCCCCGCCTCATGCAAGAGCACCAGGAGCATTAGCGCGAGGATGAATTGAGCCGCTTTTATAAGGAACATAATCATATAACAAATATATCAGTTTATTGGTT
>JAJPZE010000159.1 GCA_021204565.1 Prevotella sp.
GCGTTACAAGCCGGACAATGCGTCGTAAACTCCACGGGCACGGCATCTTCGGTCCGGCTCTCTGCGTCCACGCCGACTATCTTGGGGATTATTTCCCCGCCTTTCTCTATATAAACGAAATCGCCGATATGCAGGTCGAGGCTCTTGATATAGTCGGCATTGTTGAGCGTCGCCCGGCGTACGACGGTGCCTGACAATTGCACGGGGCGCATATTCGCTACGGGAGTTACGGCTCCTGTCCTGCCGACCTGATAGTCGACGCTTATGAGTTGCGTGCGTGCGCTTTCGGCTTTATATTTGTATGCGATTGCCCATCGGGGAGCCTTTGCGGTCTCTCCGAGCAATCCTTGCTGGCGTATCGAGTTCACTTTAAGCACTATTCCGTCCGTAGCGAAAGGCAGTTTCTTGCGCTCCGTCTCCCAGTAGTCGATGTATTGCATTATGTCTTCGATGGAGCCCGCTTTCTTCATCTCTATTGATGTTTTAAAGCCCCAATCGGCGCACGTGAGTATATTTTCGTAATGGTTATCGGTGGGTAATTCGTCGCAGAGGAGATAATAGATGTATGCGTCGAGCCGCCTTTTTGCGACGTTTCGGGGTACTTGAAGCTTGAGCGTACCTGCGGCGGCGTTACGCGGGTTGGCGAACAGAGTGCCTCCCGAAACGGCTCTTTTCTTGTTCAAATGGTTGAAGCTATCCCAGGGCATGAGCACCTCGCCGCGTACTTCAAATTCTCGGGGCCAGTTGCCTTCGGGCAGACGGAGCGGTATGCTTTTTATTGTTCTGACGTTCAGCGTAACATCATCTCCCCACTCGCCGTCGCCGCGTGTAACGGCCCGTTCGAGTGCGCCGTCGACGTATGTGATGGCGATTGACAGTCCGTCGTATTTAAGCTCGCAACACACCTCGAAGTATTCTCCGCCGAGGCGGTTCTTCACTTGTTCATACCACGTCCGGATATCTTCTTCGCTGTATGTGTTTGCCAATGAGAGCATCGGACGCCGGTGTTTGGTCTGGACAAAGCCGGCTTGAAGGTCGCTCCCGACACGTTGCGTGGGCGAGTTAGGGTCTGCCGACTCGGGGTGTTTCCTCTCGAGAGCTTCGAGCTCGTGCATCATATAGTCGAACTCCATATCGCTCATCGTGGGGGCGTTAAGCACATAATATCGATAATTTGCTTCGTGCAGGGAGCGCCGCAAATCTTCTATCCGTTCCGTATCAGTCATGTATGTAATATGTTTTTAGTCGTTATTTCGATTATTGATTGAAGAGCCGCGCAAACGCGGTGGGTACCGGGGTCTCGAACTCCATCGGCTCGCCTGTCAGGGGGTGATAGAGGCAGAGGCGGAAGGCGTGCAGGCAGAGGCGGTGGAGCGGGTCGTTACCGTCGCCGTATTTGCCGTCGCCGCACACGGGGTGTCCGATGTCGGCTGTATGGACACGTATTTGGTTCTTTCTGCCTGTTTCGAGCCGGAACTCGACAAGCGAGAACCGGTCCGACGCGGCGAGCGTGCGGTAGTGCGTAACGGCGTATTTGCCGCCCCCGGGGTCTGCGGGGTATGAATACGTAACGTAATTCTTCCCCTCTGCCAGCCAGCTCTCAATTGTTCCCGTCGCCTGTTCAACGTGTCCGCTCACCACCGCGATATACCTGCGGTCGAACACGATGTCGTGCCAGTTGCGTTCGAGAATTTGTTCGGTATCCATGTCTTTGGCGTAAATCATCAGCCCCGACGTATCGCGGTCGAGGCGGTGAACCACGTGTGCACGGCAGTGCTGATGTGTCTGCCGTAGATATGAGTCGAGCACGCTCTTGACGTTCAGCGACGAATGTCCCGCCGCCATAGACAATATGCCGGCGTTCTTCTCTATAATCAGTATGTGTTCGTCTTCGTATACGATCTTCACATATCTGCTCTTGAACTTGTTGTTGTCTTTTGTCTGACTGACCGCGACGCGGTCTCCCTGTCGGAGAGGGTGGTTGTATTGCGTTACGGTCTTGTCGTTCACCTTTATCCCTCTGCCCGCCAACGTTGCTTTTATCCGCGTCCGGCTGCCCGGAAGATTGTCTAAAAGCCAGGGCAAGAGCATGCTTTCCGTGTCAACTTCGTATGTGTCGTATTTATGTAGTTTCGGATTGTATTTCACGTTTAAGGCAGTGTTTACGGCTTGCACGACGCCGACCGCGTTACAGATGATGCTTATCCTTTGTGGATGCAAAGATACCAATTTATAACGAACGCCGGCGGCTTTTATATAGTTTTTCATACCTTTGCAACCCGATAAACATACATTTACAGATGATTACAGTTACCAATCTCGCGATACAATTCGGCAAACGCACGCTATATAAAGATGTAAACCTGAAGTTCACTCCCGGCAATATATACGGCATCATAGGCGCTAACGGAGCGGGCAAGTCGACGCTTCTCCGCGCTATTAGCGGCGAATTGGAGCCTAACAAAGGGTTCGTCGAGATGTCGGCGGGGGAGAGGATGTCGGTATTGGAGCAAGATCACTTCAAGTACGACGGCTACACCGTGATGGACGCGGTACTCATCGGGCATCAGCCCCTTTGGGAGAATATGCGCGAGAGGGAAGCTCTCTACTCTAAGGACGAGATGACGGAAGAGGACGGCAACCGTGCGGCGGAGCTTGAAGAGAGGTTCGCGGAGATGGACGGCTGGACTGCGGAGAGCGACGCGGCGCAACTCTTGCAAAACCTCGGCATACCCGAAGCGTTGCACGAAAAGCGTATGAGCGAGCTGTCGAACAACGAGAAGGTGCGCGTCATGCTGGCTAAGGCGCTCTTCGGAAAGCCCGACAACCTGCTGTTAGACGAGCCGACGAACGACCTCGACCTCGATACCGTCAGCTGGCTTGAGGGGTATCTGAGCGACTTGGAGCAGACCGTGCTCGTCGTAAGCCACGACCGGCACTTCCTTGATGCCGTATCGACGCAAACGGTTGACATCGACTACGGCAAGGTAACGATGTTCTCCGGAAACTATTCGTTTTGGTATCAATCGAGCCAGTTAGCGCTCAAGCAGGCGCAGAACCAACGCGCGAAGGCGGAGGAGAAAAGAAAGGAGCTCGAGGAGTTCATCCGCAGGTTCTCAGCCAACGTCGCTAAATCTAAACAGACAACGTCTCGACGGAAGATGCTGGAGAAGCTAAACGTAGAGCAAATACAGCCGTCAACACGCAAATACCCCGGCATCATATTCACTATGGAGCGCGAGCCGGGTAACCAGATACTCGAAGTAAAGGACCTTAAAGCGGCCGACGCCGACGGCACAATACTCTTCGACAACGTCTCGTTCAATATAGAGAAAGGGCAGAAGACCGTCTTCCTTTCGCATAATCCAAAGGCTATGACAGCCCTGTTCGAGATAATCAACGGCAACAGAGAGGCGGACAAGGGAACATATAAATGGGGCATCACAATCACGACCGCATACCTCCCCCTTGACAATACCGGCTTCTTCCGCTCCGAACTGAATCTCGTCGATTGGCTTAGCCAATACGGACCGGGAAATGAGGTCGTGATGAAGAGTTATTTAGGGCGTATGCTCTTCAAACAGGAAGACGTGGAGAAGAAAGTCAATGTGCTCTCGGGGGGCGAGAAGATGAGGTGTATGATAGCGCGTATGCAGCTGCAAAACGCCAACTGCCTCATTCTCGACACGCCAACGAACCATCTTGACCTCGAATCCATACAGGCGTTTAACAACAACCTTATCGGCTTCAAAGGCAACGTGCTCTTCTCTTCGCACGACCACGAATTTATACAAACCGTCGCCAACCGGATAATCGAACTCACGCCGTCGGGTACTATCGACAAGCTCATGGAGTACGACGACTATATCTACGACGAGCGCATACGCGAGCAGAAATCGCGTATGTACGGCGGACAATAAGCCGGCGGCGCGGCGTGCGTTCCGGCACGTCCCGGCGCGTACGGCTTTATCTTTTGCCGGCCGTCAGGCACTCCCGCATCTGCTTCGCGGCGAGGTCGTGCGCCGGGAGAGAGCCTAATTTCGCACGCACCTCCTCATATCCGGCGAGCATAATATCCCTCTCCTTTGAGCCGGGCAACACCTTGTCCAACTCGCCGCAGATAAGGCCGAACTTAAATTTATCCGTCATCATCTCCGCCACAACCTCACGTCCGGCAATCAGATTGACAAGAGAAATGAACCTCACTCTGAAGAAATGATCCCATACGTAGCGGGATATGCGGGGGAGAAACATTTTATACACCACTACTTGCGGCACGTCGAACAGACACGTCTCCAACGTTGCCGTCCCGCTTGTAACAAGTGCGGCGGCGGCGTGAGAGAGCAACTCGTATGTCGCGCCCGTAACCCGCTTTATGTCCGAGGCGCGCAATATCCGCTCGTAATATTCGTCGCCGACCGACTTCACCTGCGCTACGACGAACTGATACCCCTTATATCGCTCCGCAATACGCACCATCATCGGCAGGTTGTCCTTAATTTCTTGCTTCCTGCTGCCCGCCAAAAGCGCGACAATAGGGCGGGTGTCGAGGGCGTTCCGCTCGCAAAACGCTTCCTTTGACTCCGCGTATGACGCGCGGAAATCCGATACCTCGCTCGCCGTCGGGTTACCTGAGTAATGCACCGGGTAGCGGTGGCGGCGTTCGTAAAAGTCTTTCTCAAAGGGCAGGATGCAAAACATCTCGTCCACATACTTGCGAAACAGCTTTATCCGACCCTCTTTCCAAGCCCATATTTTCGGAGAAATATAATAAAACACTTTCGGGCGTTGCCC
>JAJPZE010000009.1 GCA_021204565.1 Prevotella sp.
TATGCCCATAACCCCCGTCCCCTCTTTCCGTCGCATCAAGCACATCTACACGCTCGAACCGGCACACGGCATGAGGAGCAAAAACCAATTGCGCGATACGCTCCCCGTCGTTAACAGTGAATGCCGCAGTCGATAAATTGATCAACAGAATGCCTAATTCGCCGCGGTAATCGGCGTCTATAGTGCCCGGAGTATTCAATACCGTGACGCCGTGTTTGAGGGCTAAGCCGGAGCGCGGACGCACCTGGCACTCATACCCTGCCGGGATGGCGATACGCAAGCCCGTAGGTATCAGGCGGCGCTCCATCGGCTGAAGCACCACCGGCTCCGACAAATTAGCGCGAATATCCATACCCGCGCTTTGCTCCGTTGCATACTCCGGCAACGCCTGATGCCCCGTATTCACCACCTTCACCGTAATCATATCCGCCTGTCGTCCTCCTCGTTTATAATCGTCGTTGTTATATGATTGCAAAGGTAGTTACTTGGCGCGAAAGGGCAAACAAAACGCCCTATTTATTCATCCGCGATGCCGACGTCGGGCGGCGGCGGACCGGAGCACCCGCCACCCGCCGGATACCAAAACCCGCCGCGCGACCCGACATGCAAAAATAGTGCAAGCCGGGTTTCGCATAACTTATTACACAATGTCGGCTGCACTCGGCAATTTGTAAGCGAGCTTACATTGCACTCGTTTGCACTTTCATTTGATAATCAACGCCGGGTATGAACTTAGGTTTTGCGGGGCATGATATGGGGTTATGGGTACCCATGATATGTGTTTAAGGGTACCCATGATATGGGGTCACGCTCCGCGAAAACCCGATAGGTCAAAAGCGCCTGCGGCAGATAAATAATGATTGCACAAGTGCCTATGGCGCTCGTGCAAGTACGGAACGCCTTCACCGGAACCAAGTTATAAGATAATTCCGGCTCTGTCCGCCCCCGCCGATACGGGTATAAAAGAGATGAGGCGGCATCCGCCGGATGCCGCCTCATCTCTTGTCTCGGAACAATCAATAAATCACTCCGGACTGATCGCCTCATTGGGGCAAACGGATGCGCAAGTGCCGCACTCAGTGCATAAATCCGGGTTGATTGAATACTTTTCGCCTTCGGAAATTGCGCCTGCCGGACACTCGTCAATGCACGTGCCGCAAGCGATGCAATCATCACTTATTACGTAAGCCATAACTTTGAATTATTAATTTTTATTGGTTGGTTTATTAATGCGGGTGCAAATGTAGAGAATATTTTGTTAATACCTAAAATCAGCTATAAAATTTTTATTTCTCCCCTGCGATTTTCCTCTGCATACCTATTTATGAGTATTAACCCCCGACGTATTAAAACGCATGCCGCATGCAATAAAAGCCGCATTTTGCGCGTTTATTAAAGCGTGAACAGACATACGACAGGGATAATCATCGTGCTCCTCTTTTGCGCCGCCGCCGCCCCGGCGCAGGAAAAGAAGGTGCAAAACAAGCCGTATATCGACCTGCGCCCCTTTCATTTCGGGATAAGTGTCGGTATGCACTTGCAGGATATAGAGCTGATGAACATAGGGACAATAGAGACGGTCGACGAGGCGGGGAACGTTACGACATCGTTTATCAACGCCGACCAGAGTCGTTTTGACCCGGGCTTCAACGTTGGCGTAACGGGCGAGTTTCGCCTTAGCGAGTTCTTTCAGTTCCGTGTTGCGCCGACAATATTCTTCGGCTCGCGGCACATCATATTCCTCAATCATACACAATCGGACGGGGAGAACACGGTAACGCAAACACAGGATCTCAAGTCGGCATACATCGCCGTTGCCTGCGACATTATCTTTGCCGCTCCGCGCGTGAACAATCACCGCGTATACCTTATGGCGGGCATTACGCCGGCACTTAACCTGACGAACAAAGCAAGCGATTACCTGCGTCTGAAGCGCGGACAGATATTCGTTGAGGCGGGCGTGGGCTTGGACAGATACCTGCCTTACTTCAAGTGCCGGCCCGAGCTGAAGTTTATGTTCGGGCTCGGAAATGCGCTTAGCAGCGGACACGTCGACGAACTGCGAGACGAAACCATGAAGGCGTACACCGGCTCCATCACCTCCGCAAAGACGCGGATGATTACCCTCACGCTGTACTTCGAATAACCACTCCGCCGCCGTCCGTTATCTTGCAAGCGGTCTTTCCCTACGGTGGCGGATATGCGGCAGATTGCGGGGACAACCATATTGCGGCAGGGCAATAAATGAGGCGGGGGCGCGTTATATGATTGTCGACTGATGAATAACAAGTATTTGCCGATATTATATATTGTTCTTGTCTGCACGTTGTTTTCCTGCGTGGCGGACAAGAATATGAAGCGCGGGGAGAAGTATCTCGCGTTGGGCGAATATTATGACGCGGCAACGGAATTCAAGAAAGCATACTCTAAGGTTTCCTCTAAGGAAAAGGCTAAAAGAGGGGAGCGTGCGCTGAAAATGGCGTATTGTTACGACCGCTCTTTACAGTCGCAGAAAGCCATCGCCGCATATCGCAACGCCGACCGTTACGGAGCGATGGTAACTCAGGAGCTTGTGCCGGACACGGCAACGACGGACAGCATCCCCGTCAAAACATACAAAACAAAAAAGAGAAACCACCACTCAGCCGCCGCACAAGACAGCCTCCTGACCGCCATGCAGGATGCGGCAACGACGGACAGTATCCCCGCAACGACGCGCAAAACCGGTCGGAAAAAAGGCACGTTGTCCGCTTCGCGCGACGACGTATACGACAATTCGCGCTTGCGCTACGCACGCCAACTGCTTAAAAACGGCGAGTATAAGAGCGCGGCGGATGAGTTTCAGTTGGTTCTCGACTCGCTAAACGTTGACAGTATACACACCTCTTCGCCGTTCCCTACGGCGGACGGGCAAAGCGCAACCCTTGCCCGCAACGGCTTGCAATCGGCACAAACAGCCGCCGCGGCAAAAGCTGCGGGCTCGCGTTACACGGTGAAGAAGATGGATATATTCAACTCCCGACGTGCCGATTACTCGCCCGTGCTCTGCGGCGACCAATACGACCAACTCTATTTCTCCTCTACCCGCAACGAGGCGGAGGGGGACGAGCTGTCCGGAATAACAGGCACGAAGCCCGGCGACATCTTCGTTTCGACGAAAGACGACAAGGGGAAATGGGGCAAGCCGGAGCAGGTAGAGGGCGGCGTTAACACGGCTTACGACGAGGGTGCATGCTGTTTCTCCGTCGACGGACGGGAGATGTACCTCACCCAATGCGTCTCCGACCCGGAGTATCCGCGCTATGCACAAATCGTAAAAAGCTCGCGCGCGGATGCCGCGTGGGGCAAAGCGGAGACGTTAGAGATAGTTGAAGACACGCTGTCGGCGTATGCGCATCCCGCTGTCTCCCCCGACGGCGAATGGCTTTACTTTGTGTCGGACATGCCCGGCGGTTATGGCGGGCTCGACATATGGCGCGTTCGTATGACCTCCGCCAACGGGTTCGGAGGCGTGGAGAATGTCGGCGAGCCGGTCAATACGGCGGGTAACGAGATGTTTCCGACGTTCCGACCCAACGGCGATTTATACTTCTCGTCAGACGGGCACCCCGGTCTGGGCGGCTTGGATATATTTATCGCGACTGTCGGCGACGACGGACGGTACCGCCTCGAACACCCCGGATATCCGCTCAATTCTTCGGGCGACGACTTCGGGATGACCTTTGAGGGTTTTCATAACCGGGGTTTCTTTTCGTCTAACCGTAACGACGGGCGGGGCTGGGATCATATCTATTCGTTCGAAAACCCCGAGATCGTGCAGACCGTGACGGGATGGGTTTATGAGCAGGACGGTTATGAATTGAACAACGCACAGGTGTATATCGTCGCTACGGACGGGACGAATATGAAGACAAACGTCAAGAGCGACGGGTCGTTCAATATGGAGGTTACGCCGGGGGTAGATTATCTTTTCCTCGCCGTGTGCAAGGGTTATCTCAACCATAAAGAGGAGTTGCGCATTGAAGAATCTGACGTATCGATTGACCACGTGTTGCAATTCGCCTTGCCGTCGATATCTTTGCCGGTTGTGATAGATAATGTCTTCTACGACTTCGACAAAGCAACTCTTCGCGACGAGAGTATTACAGCCCTCGACAGACTTGTTACGATGCTCAACGATAACCCGAATATAACCATCGAATTGTCCGCTCATACCGACTTCAGAGGTAGCAACGAATACAACCAACGTTTATCTCAACGACGGGCTGAGGCGTGCGTGAGCTACCTCATAGAGCACGGCATCGCCCCCGAACGCCTCTCTCCCGTCGGCTACGGAGAGGATGTACCCAAGACGATACGTAAGAAATTGGCGGAGAAAATCCCTTGGCTGAAAGAGGGCGACGTGTTGAGCGAGGAGTTCATTAATGCGCTCGACGACGAAAAGAAAGAAATTTGTCATCAGCTGAACCGCCGCACGGAGTTTCTTGTACTTCGCACTACATACGGTATGTTCGACGAGAACGGACAGTTGAAAGAGAACGCATTGCCGAAGAAAACTACTGCAGACGAGGAGACGGACGACGGTTTCTTCGATATAGATATAGAGTAACGCCCGGTTTATGTCAGTCGTTTTGCCTTCCGAGTTCGCCTCTTACACGCGCCGTTTGTTCGGCGAAGAAAAATATGAAAGGTTCGTTCGCTCTTTAGACGAGCCCGTTCCCGTGTCGGTACGGATTAATACCTTTAAG
>JAJPZE010000145.1 GCA_021204565.1 Prevotella sp.
TAAGCACCACATCCCCCAATTCGTCCCGGTGCAGCTTAACGCCGCTTTCCGTGTCTCTGCCCCCACCGCCGTTCTTAACGCGCTCCTGACGCTCCTCAAAGTCTTTCTTCTTCCCCACGCTGAACCGCACATCGGCATCCGCCGCGTCCTCTATCGCTTGCCGGCGGTTCTCCTCGCCGTTGTACGTGCTTACTTTTAGTCCCGCGTCTTCCAAGCCGGAGACCAGCTTGCCGTCCGTACCCTCAGGCACTACCGCCGCCGCAAACTCGTTAAGCATAACGGGACGCTCAAACTTCGTTTCAAAATACTGCGCCGGGTAATTATCCCGAATGTCCTTTACCATCTCTTTCAAACGCGCCGCGTCCGCGTCCGATAGTTCCGCGCCATACGCCGTCCTTAAATATTCTTGCGGGTTGCGCTCTAACGAAGCGTCTAATAAAGCCTCACGCTCCTCGCCGTACACTTCAATCCAGACGCGTTCCGTGCCGTCTTTCGGTTTGAGACTGAACCTCGTAAGAATATCATTCAACGTGTCCATTACCCTGTTCTGAACGGCTGTCGCTTTCTCCCGGCGCTCCTCTTCGTCCGATATAATATTCCCCGATGCGCTCTTTATCTTGTCCAAAGTCCGTTCTTTGCCAAACACCTTTGCGATATACGACCGTATATCCGAAGCTCCGCCGACAACTCCCGCGCCGCGCCGCTTGTTCATCTGCCGGGATACGTTCGTTAATGTCTCGGGAATGTACTTGCGCCCGCCGGACGAATTGACATCACCGTTCCATATCCCGCCTTTGGCGTTGTAACGCTCTTTCAACCCGTCGCACCACTCCTCGAACGCCGCCGTAAGGTTATGCTCCTTTATATATTTCTCCACCGCGCGATTGGTGGCGTATGCGTCCGCCTCGCCGCTGACGTTGACTAAACCGGGTGCTTCGCCGCGCTCGTGCAGGAACATATATGACAATTGCCTGTTATCAGACTCGTTCGACCACTCGCCCTCGTTAAAGAAATCTCCCGTATACGAACGCATCGCCTCCGGCAACTTCTTTATATCTTCACCCAACCGCTCGTAACCGCCCTTGCCGATTAAATATTCAACACGCGGATACGTTGCCGTGTACGCATCACCTAAGAACGTCCCGGCGTTACGCCCCGTGCGGGCATCAACCATACTTGCCGGCATCAGCAACGAAATCTCGCCGTAATCGGTGTGGCTACCCTTGTTCAAATCCACCACCGCCGCAGATGGGTTGGCAAGACCGCCCAAGCGCAACACCTTGCGCAACTTCGCCGCCGTGATGTTGTGAATGCCGACTAACGACTTGCCGCTCTTCGTCTTTACAACCTCTATCGGCTCGTCGCTCTTCTTCCGCCCGACGGAGAAGTTTACTGTCCCGTTTTCCGCATTCTCTGTTCCGTTTTCCGCATTCTCTGTTCCGTTTTCCGCATTCTCCTCTATCTTCCTCGCTTTATCAAAAAAATCTTGTAATTTTGTATCGACAACCTTATCAAAGTCCTTTCCCTGTATTTGAAGCAGTACGATTGGACGTGATGGGGTTGTTGTCTTTTTATACAGTTTGACGTTTGACACAAATGTTGAATGCAAACCGTTCTCGTTTCCTTTGTCCTCCGTTACGGTATAGCGCACATAATATGTCTCTCCTCCCATTTTTATCTTCCCGACATAGTTGTGGTATGCCTTGATATTGGGATGCGGCTTATGAGGAGTGCCGTTGCCACGCACCGCGCCCTTATATTTGTCTTCCGTGTCGGTATATGCAAGCACCGAGTTCTTGAACGCATCTTCCAACGCGGGAACCGTCTTTAAGAAAGAATCGTTATCCATAACGTAGGATTTCTTAAATGCGTTGTTGAAAAACATCACCTCGCGACCGTCGCTATTGTTCTTTATCGTACCTATGGCGGAATAAATCTTCCGAGCCGTGTCTTTATTCAGAACGACCGGCTTGCTGTCCGCGCTCTTCAACAACTTTGTTTTCTCGCCTAAGTCCGTCGGCACAATGGCGTCAATCGCTCTCTTGCGCTTCACTATCTCCGCCGCCTCTTCCGTGCTGCCTTTCTTCTTCCCGACACTGAACTGATGCCCGGCGGGGTTGTCATCTTCCGCCGCACGCGACCCTAATAAATCTTTTATCGGCATTGAGGCGAACTCTTCAACGCTTAGCTCGTCCGTCAGTCCGAACACTTTCTCCTTTATCCATTTTGTCGCGCTGTCAAGCCATTCGCGAACACGTTGTATTAAGCCCTTGTCCTCGCCGGAAACCATCTTCTCAAACGTCTCCCTGCCCTTTGCGCCCGACAGACGCGAGTGTACCTCGCTCGCGAGTTTATCCTCGTCGTCCGCAATATCCGAGTAGGCGGCATCGTTCCTCACCTCGTCCCACAGCTTCGTCTGTTTCAACAGCTCCTTGCCGCGCTTCCACAGCTCCGCATTGCCTTTCATCAATGCCGTGTCCCATAGGTGCGTGTATTCGTGTACCGGCGTGTCGGCGTTAAGGTACTTCGGGTCAAGGTACACCTTGCCGTCTTTGACGAAGCCGTACAGCTCACCATCGGATGTGGTCAGCTTCTGCACGCCGCGTACTATCTGGAACTTACGCGGCCAGTCCTCCGTTTCGCTCGCGGGCGTACTATTGCGGTACATATACCCCGTGTGGAATCTCTTCTCCACGTTACGCGCCTCTACCTCGCCCGCCAAGCGTTTGTATTTGCTTTCGGCTTCGTCTGTAATAATGGTTATATCGATGCTAAGTTCCTTTTTCTTTTTTTCAAGTTCTTTTAATTGGTCATTTAATTTTCTATATTCGGGCAGTTCTCCGGCTTCTTCCTTGTAACGATTAAATTCTTCATCCGTGAAGTAGGGATATGTGTTCTTCGTTCTGCGCTTCTCTACGTAGTCAGCAACGATGTCGTACATTTTGTCCTTAGTCTCCCTTATGCGGTTCTCGTTGAGCATATAATCGTTATACAGAGAATCGCTCTCCGGCGGAAGAAACTCTGCTGTGTTTCCGCCCGTAGCAAAACCCTCTCTGCGCTGAACGGCGTGCTGCATCTCGTGTACAAGTATTCTGCCCAACAAATCTTCTTGTAACCCCAGAATACGTCCGTTAAAAACAATCTCATCCTTGTCGTGCGAATAGTAAGCAGCTGTGTTGTCTTTTAGATTCTCCTTGCGAACCGCAATATTCCCCATATCGGGATAGGCCTCAATATACGGCACAATGTGCGGGTCGGCGGAACCGGTCAAGTCTTTTAACTTCACGCTCTCTCCGCTTCTAATCTTTTTTAAGGCTTTTTTGTCTAACAAACCGAAATCGCCAATCTCATGCCGCCACTTGCCGTCCGCGCCTTTCTCCCAGCCCGTAGCGAGCTTTATCTTCTTTTCGTCCGCCCCCACAGCGTCCATACGCTTCGCCGTGTCGAGGTCGTCCTTTTTCCAGCGAAGCCCTGCCGCCCTTGCCGCCGCCATCCCTTTCTCTCCGGCGAACAGGTTCTGCCTGTCGCTATTGCCGCCGCGACGGACTTCCTCATCCAACACGCGTTGCATCTCGTCCGCGTCCGCTATCACCTCTATGCCGGCACGACGCAACGCTTCCACAGCCCGCTCGCCCGCACGACGACTGACACTATCATCCCCCGTGCGCTCTCGCTTCTTACCGACAGAGAAATTTTTCTCATCTTCCCTTGCCGTCTCCGCCGCTTTTCCTATTTTTGCACCCGGAAGTTCTTCCAAATCCGGAATTGGCGTCGTCTTCGTACGATTAGCGTCGGTGAGGAAGGGCTTCTTTTTTTTACGCATACTAACCGCCGCAAGCTCTTTCCTGCCGCGCCGTTGCTCTTCTACATATAAGGTCGTTCCGTCCGGGTACGTCTTTTGGTAGATTATATTCTGAAGCCCGGTTTTTCCTGTTCCTATTTCTATCGGACGGTCGTAATTGTTCACAATGTCAGGGATTCTCAATATATCCTCGTCGGTAATGGGAATCTGACCGCGCAACCTCTCCACCTCGTCGCCGTGATTGCTATACATGTGGTTGATTGCGAAGTTGTCTATCACATGCTTATAACCGTCATCTATATCAACATTCAACTTCCGCAGGTCTTCCTTCAAACGCGATGATACCGGAGACACCACTTTCTTAATCAGCCCGCCCCCTTTACGTTTCGCGTGCTTGATAAGCTCTGTCAGTCCGTCCTCGAAGTAATGGAAAAGCCCGTCGTCTTTCTTTCCCGCGCTGAACTCCGCTTCCGTCTCCTTACCCTTTGCCTCTTCTCCGGCGCGGTCTTTAAGGAAGTCGCGCGTTTCGAGGATATACCGGGCAATGTCCTTGTCGTTAAGGTTCGCTCCGAGCAAATCCTTTACCCAAGAGACAATCTTATCCCATAAGGTTTGCTCCTCTTTGGTTAATTGCTCCTTGTTCTTGTATACCTTTTCCGCCAAGTGCGCCGTGTACTCGTCCGCAGCGCCCTCCATCATCTCGCGCGTGAGCTTGCCCAGCACTTCGCGTCTTTCGCCTACGTTTAGTTCGTCCCAGTCTTTGTTTTTTAGTTTCGGGTCAAGTCCCGCACGTTTCAGCGTGTTCTCCGTTACGTTATTATTCCAATGATAGGCGAGGTACTCCTCTTTCGCTTCCTGCGACATCCCCCTGTACACGCGGTTGCAGAACTTGCTAAATCCCTCTTTGCCCAACCGCTCGCGCAAACCGTAATGCCC
>JAJPZE010000061.1 GCA_021204565.1 Prevotella sp.
CCCGAAAGCTTTTGGAAGAATTACCGTTCTTACGGTTTCGGGATAGCTTATAAGCCTTGTGTGGTGCGCGGGCGCAATCATCACGGCAATCTCCGCCTCGGTGCGTCCGGCGGCAGTGATACCCATGACTTTATGGGCGGCATACATATCGGTTACGAACACAATTATGTTCTCCGCCACGGCTGGCGGTTCTTCTGGCAGGTGAAAAGCGATATAATGATTAAAGGGGAAGACTTGTTCCGCACGGGTGTCGTACTCGGCGTGAAGCTCCCGTTAAATTAAACGAGTTATGAAACGGATAAAGAATAAGCTGTTGTTTCTTTTCGCGGTTACGGCCGCTTTGTTGTTAACGTGTTGCGATGCTCACAAGGACTTCCCCGACACATCGGTGAAAGTCGGGCATATATTATGTACCGACGGCAGTGTGTTGCCCTATGAGACTTATTGCCAATCGGGGAAACAAGCTATTGCCGTTGTCTTTTACATTAACCGTGATGCCGATGCGGAGGGTACCGGTTATGCCGTTTATCTTCGTGATATAGACGCGGAGGCGTATGCCGACAGCGTCGGTACGGCGCAAGGCACGTCCGCCGACCTCGATGCATACGACGGTAATACGAATACATTTGCAATGTATGATTGTTCGGATGTGTCTTCACCTTTGGCAATGAAAGTGTTTGACCTGTGGCGTTACGGTCAGAGCGCGTATATACCGAGCGTGGCGCAAATGCGGTTGTTGTATTACGCTAAAGACGTGATTAATCCGTATATCACCCTCTGCGGCGGCACGGCTCTTCCGAGCGAAGAAGACGACTGTTGGTATTGGACTTCAACGGAAGTGGCGGGGCAGGAAACCGCCAAAGCATGGCTCTATTCGCTCGGCAGCGGAGCAATACAAGAGACACCGAAGTCGCAAGCGCATAAGGCACGTCCGATTATTACGTTGAACGAGTGAAGTTGGTTTGAGACATCCGCAAAATCGTTCCTTTCAGGCCTTGCGTAAGCACCGGTTTCACCCCGTCGGTCTTGCACTATTTTAGTAGCTATGTTCTTGCCTTGCACGAGCATATATCCATACCCCCCAAGAACTATGTTCTTACCGCCTCAAACCTATGCTCGTGGGTGGCAAAACCTATGCTCAAGCAACGCATTGATTATCAAGCGGTTACAAAGGACGAGACAAGAACGGGCTTGCACTATTTTGACATAGAGGCAACAAAGGATTGCGGTGCCGCTGTCGTTAATAACAACACTAATTATGGAAGAGAGCAGAGAGTTACAGGGATTCTATAAGATATTCCGGACGATAATATACGTCTCCGTGTTGGCGGAGTTCTTTGCATACGCGTTGGAGCCGGGTCAATTGGATTTCTTCGGGGGTATCGTTGCCGATTTCCATACGCGTATCCGGAGTTGGCTGATATACCGGGACGGGAATATGCTGTACAGCAAGGTTGCGACGTTTATGCTTATCTGCATTACCTGCTTGGGCACGATAAACAAGAAGCATTTGGAGTTTAACGCGCGCCGGCAGGTGCTGTATCCGTTGGTGTCAGGCTTGTTCCTTATCATATTGTCGGTATGGCTGTATAACCGGCCTTTCGGCACGCTGTTGTACACTCTTCGCGTGAATCTGTGGTGTTATATGTTTGTCTCCGTTGCGGGGGTGGTGTTGGTTCATATTGCTTTGGATAATATATCGAAGTTTCTTAAAGAGGGACTGCTTAAAGACCGTTTCAACTTCGAGAACGAGAGCTTCGAACAATGCCAAACGTTGCAAGAGACGAAGTACTCGGTGAATATCCCGATGCGTTATTATTACAAAGGCAAGTTCCGCAAAGGATGGGTGAACATAATCAACCCGTTCCGCGGCACGTGGGTTGTCGGTACGCCGGGTTCGGGCAAGACGTTCTCTATCATAGAGCCGTTTATCCGCCAGCACAGTGGGAAAGGGTTCGCAATGGTTGTATATGATTATAAGTTCCCGACATTAGCCACGAAGCTTTATTATCATTATTTGAAGAACAAGAAAGCGGAGGACAGCCGGATGCCGAAAGGGATGAAGTTCAATATCATCAACTTCGTCGATGTGGAATACAGCCGCAGGGTAAACCCGATACAGCTGAAATACATTAACAACCTTGCGGCGGCGAGCGAGACGGCGGAGACATTGCTTGAATCGTTGCAGAAAGGCAAGAAAGAGGGCGGCGGAGGTAGCGATCAGTTCTTTCAGACCTCTGCCGTGAACTTCCTTGCGGCGTGTATCTATTTCTTCTGCAACTACGGCAAACAACCGTATGACGCTAACGGACGGCAACTTGTGGCGGAAGAGCGTGAAGACCTGCGAACGAAAAGAAAGATACAAACGGGACGGGTGTTTGACGACAGCGGCAATGAAGTGCAACCCGCATATTGGTTGGGGAAATACTCGGATATGCCTCATATCCTGTCGTTTCTCAACGAGAGTTATCAGACGATATTCGAAGTGTTGCAGACCGATAATGAGGTTGCTCCCTTGCTCGGTCCGTTCCAGACTGCGTTTGCCAATAAGGCGATGGAGCAGTTGGAGGGTATGATAGGCACGTTGCGCGTGTACACGTCCCGTCTCGCCACGAAGGAGAGTTATTGGATATTTCATAAGGACGGCGATGAGTTCGACTTGAAAGTGAGCGACCCGAAGCAACCGAGTTATCTCCTTATCGCCAACGACCCGGAGATGGAGAGTATCATCGGTGCATTGAATGCGCTTATCCTCAACCGTCTCGTAACGCGCGTGAACACCGGGCAAGGAAAGAACGTGCCGGTAAGCATCATTGTCGACGAGTTGCCGACGTTGTATTTTCATAAGATAGACCGTCTGATAGGCACGGCGCGGAGCAATAAGGTGAGCGTTACGTTGGGCTTTCAGGAGTTGCCGCAGTTGGAAGCGGATTACGGCAAAGTCGGGATGCAGAAGATTATCACTACCGTGGGCAATGTGGTGAGCGGCTCGGCAAGAGCGAAAGAGACGCTTGAGTGGCTCTCGACCGACATCTTCGGCAAGGTGGTTCAGATAAAGAAAGGCGTTACCATAGACCGCGACAAGACATCAATAAACCTGAATGAGAATATGGACAGCCTTGTTCCCGCGTCAAAGATAAGCGATATGCCGACGGGTTGGATATGCGGACAGACGGCAAGGGATTTCGTGGCGACAAAGACGGGCAGGAACGGTTCGATGAACATTCAGGAGAGCAAGGAGTTTCAAACATCGAAGTTCTTCTGCAAGACGAACTTCGATATGGGCGAGATAAAGAAAGAGGAAGAGCAGTACGTCCCTCTGCCCAAGTTCTATAAGTTCAAATCAAAGGAAGAACGCGAGAGGATATTATACAAGAATTTCGTGCAGGTGGGTGAGGACGTGAAAGCCTTGATAAAGGAGATACAGCAATACAAAACAATGAAATGACGGCAACAGTGAGATATACGTTTACAATTGCTCTCCTCTTGCTTCCCGCCGTCCGGATAGCGGCCGGGCATGTTCGTATATTCGATTTGCCGCCGTTTGAGAGAGCCGTGGCGTGCATTAAGTATTACGAGGGTATGCACACGGAGAAAGATTATCCTTATATAGGTTACGGACATCGCATACAGCCCGGCGAACACTTTGATTTGCCGTTGACAAGGAAACAAGCGGATGAACTGTTACGGAAAGATTTGCGTATGTTGTGGCGCATGTTCGACCGTTACGGCGAGAATAGTCTGTTGCTCGCCACGCTTGCATATAATGTCGGTTACGGGACAATCTGCGGTAACGGCACGCGATGCAAGAGCCGTCTGCTCCAAAAGATTGAGAGCGGAGACAGCGACATATACGATGAATACACGGGCTTTTGCCGGTATCGCGGCAAACCTGTGGCATCCATACGCAGACGACGGCAAGCGGAACTGTTCTTGATTGGGCATAGCAACGCCCGATAGCTCTATCCGGGGGAAGCACCGGTTACATGCCGGTTACATGGTTGCCTTGCCTATAACAATCTGATAATCAATATCTTGACAAAACACGTTTGCCAAAATATCGTCGCGCAGTTACATGCCTGTTACATGGTTAGTTTAATCATAATAAGTAGCTATGTAGCGTTGTTGAAAAGTTAATTAATATATATATATTACTATCAATAATACCTGCCAATGTTTTCTTCTTTCGCGAATTAACCGTAACTTTGCCAAAATTACAGACTAAAAATAGTTAATACAACTATGACTATCTTAGCAGATATAAACAAGCGGATAAAAGAAGCACCCGAGGGAAAGTTGTTCTTCGTGAGCGACTTCGGGGAGTATGATAACGGGTACGTTAGCAAGTTGTTGGCATTGTCATCCGAGTTTAATGTATTGGAGAGGTTAGCCAAAGGTGTTTATTATAAACCTATTGTTACTCGTTTCGGAACGGTGTACCCGACTACGGAAAAAATCGTCAGGTGTATAGCGGACAGAGATCATGCCGAAATTTTGCCCACGGGCGAGGCGGCTCTCAATGCTTTGGGCTTCTCGACGCAAGTGCCGGTGAACCCGGTATATATAACAACCGGTTCGCCCCGCGTTATTAAAATCGGCAACAAAACGATACGCTTAAAAAGTCGTGTCCCGAGTATTTGTGCTTTCCGGAGCAAGCTTATGCCCGTTTTGGTGGCTGCTCTGAAAGCGAAAGGGCGCAAAAATGTCGGAGAGGAAGACCTGCAACACATACGGG
>JAJPZE010000189.1 GCA_021204565.1 Prevotella sp.
CATCTGCTTAAAGCTATGACTTACAAACGGGAAGATAAGGCGGAGATGATGCTCATTGCCGTACATCCCGACTATCAAGGGCTTGGCGTTAACGCCCTCTTCTTCGCCGACCTGATACCCGTTTATAATGAGTTGGGATACCATTGGGCGGAGACAGGACCTCAGTTGGAGGATAACGTGCGTGAACTTTCGCAATGGAAACCGCTTAACCCGCAGATAGTCAAACGCCGGAGATGTTACACGAAAGAAATAATATAAATTATAATATATGACAAACAGAGTTGTAATCACGGGGATGGGTATCTGGTCGTGCTTGGGTACGACGTTGGACGAGGTTCGGGACAGCTTGTATACCGGGCGGAGCGGTATTGTTCTTAGCCCCGAGCGCAAGTCTGCGGGCTTCCGGTCGGGCTTGTGTGCCGATATACCGCGCGTTGATTTGAAGCCTTTTATTCCCCGCAACCAACGTCAGTTTATGCCGGAAGAGGCGCAGTATGCGTATATGGCGACCCGTCAGGCGTTGGACGCGGCGGGCTTGGATGCCGATTATTTGGAGAAGAACGAGACGGGGCTTATCTACGGCAACGACTCCGTAGCCGAGGCGACGATGCGCGCTCTTGACAAGTTCCGGGAGCAGACGGATACTGCGGCTTGCGGTAGCGGAGCGATATTCCAATCGATGAACTCTACGGTTACGATGAATCTGGCGTGCCTGTTCAAGCTAAGGGGAATCAACCTTACGGCCTCGGCGGCGTGTGCGTCGGGTTCGCACTCCGTCGGGCTTGCATACTTGCTCATACGGGACGGCTTGCAGGACTGTATAGTGTGCGGCGGGGCACAAGAGGCGAATATGTACGGCGTGGCGGCATTCGACGGCATACAATCATTCTCCGTTCGCGAGGACGAGCCGGCACGCGCCAGCCGTCCGTTCGACCGCGACAGGGACGGTCTTGTGCCGGGCGGCGGCGCGGCGACAATCATTGTCGAGAGTTACGACCACGCCGTTAAGCGCGGGGCAAAGATATTAGCCGAGATAGTGAGCTGGGGCTTTTCCGGCAACGGCGACCATATCTCCACGCCGAACATAGACGGACCCGCGCGCTCGTTGGAGTTGTGCTTGAAGAACGGCGGAGTCAATCCCGACGACATCGGTTATATTAACGCGCACGCAACATCAACGCGTATCGGAGATGCCCGGGAGGCACAAGCTATCGCCCGCGTATTCGGCAACCGCCGCATACCGGTTACATCGACGAAGAGCCAAACCGGGCACGAGATGTGGATGGCGGGGGCAAGCGAAGTGATTTATTCAATGCTGATGATGAAGAACGGCTTTATCGGAGCGAACATAAACTTTGAGAACCCCGACGACGAAACCTCTTGTATTAATGTCTTGCCGGAGAGACGGGAGACACATTTCGATATGTTCCTGTCGAACTCTTTCGGCTTCGGCGGCACCAATTCAACACTTATTATAAAGAACATCTAATCATATTATATTATAAAAGAAAACACAACGATTATGACACGCGAAGAGATTGTATCACAAGTGAACGAATTATTATCCGAAGAGTTTGAAGTGCCGGCAGAGAAGCTCCAGCCCGACGCTAACGTAAAGGATACGCTCAACCTCGACAGCCTCAGCCTTGTGGATTTGGTTGCGCTCGTACAGCAGACTTATAAGGTGAAGATACCCGTTACGGAGCTGCGCACCATTCAGACCTTCAACAATCTTTACGATTACATAGAGAGCCATCTGCCCGCATAATGACCGGCACGGATGTAAGGGAACTGCTCCTTCAACGCGAGCCCGTCCTGGTGGTTGACGTATTGTCGGATGCGAACGCCGATGAGGCGCATACGTCGTTCGTCGTACGCTCGGACAATATCTTTATCCGTGAAGACGGGAGCATGGAGGAGGCGGGCTTGATAGAGCATATCGCGCAATCGGCATCCGCTTTCGCTGGATATAAAGCTAAATTGGCAGGTGCGAAAGAGCCGCCGTTAGGGTATATCGGGGAGGTGAAGAACTTCTCCGGCGTCCGGCGTCCGCGTATCGGCGAGGAGCTAAACACCGTTATACGGACGGGCGCGGAGGTGAACGGAGTAAGCTTGTTGACGGCAGAGACATATATAAATAATGAGCTCGTGGCGTCGACGGAGATGAAGATATACATTGGTCGAGAGGAGTAAACGCCGTGTTGGAAGGTAATTATTTCCGTATACTCAACGTATATTGTAACGAGCGTTACGGCATATTCAATATCGCCTTGTTGCCCGAATGCGAGATATATAACGGGCACTTTCCCGGCAATCCGGTATCTCCCGGAGTATGTAATATCCTTACAATAAAGGAGCTTGCGGAGAGCATGACGGAGCGGGAGTTGTTTGTTAAAAGCATCCGCCGGTGCAGGTTTACGTCGGTCATCACCCCCGCTTTATGCCCGGAGCTTAATATAGAAATACATCTGTCGGACACCGCCGGCGGGTATGATATCACGGCGAAGGTGTACGATAAGGAACGCACATATATGGAGCTTAAAGGGGAGCTGACCGTATGACACGAGTTTGTATCCGCATATATCATTACTTCCGCAGTCACCGCGCCGTTTGTTGGCTTTCGTTCGCCGCCGTATTCCTTTTCTTCGGGTTCTTCGCAACGCGCATCCACTTGGAAGAGGACTTGAACAAGCTCATGCCCTCATCTAAGAACGCGGACGGGAGCACAAAGCTCGCCTTTGCCGATCTGCGCATAAAGGACAAGACATTCCTTCTCTTCGAGGGAAAGGACGGCACCGGCCCCGAGCGTATTGCGGATGTATGCGACGTGTTTATAGATTCGTTACAGGCGCGGACGGCATCCTCTACGGACGGCGGGCAATCGTTGTGCGACGTGTTTTATAACCTTTCCGACGACCTCCTGCCCGATGCAATAGATTATTTAAGCGACCATTTGCCCGCATATATCGACACTGCCGTATATGCAAATATAGATACGTTGCTCGACATCCGGCACGTCGCGCGGCAGATGGAGCGCAACCGGAGCGACCTTGAAAGCGGGTTCGGCTCGCTCTTCCCCGAACTTATACTGACTGACCCTCTCGGCTTGCGCAACCTGTTAGCGGAGCAAATGAAGCCGCTGACGGAGGGCGGTACGGGCGGATACCGCACGATTGAGGGGCACTTCTTCGTGCCTGACTCCACCGTTTGTGTTGCGTTCCTTACGCCCCGTTACTCCGCAACGGACACGGGCGAGGGAAGCGCGTTGTTCCGCATACTGAACAAATTAATCGACGAGTTCGCCGCCGGTACGCCCGACGTAACTATCTCATATCACGGCACTCCCGCGAGCGGATTTTACAACTCCACGCAAATCAAACACGACCTTACGTACACCGTTGGGGGCGCGCTCATAGTTGTCTTGCTCTTCCTGCTTATCTGTTTCCGGAGTCCGAGCGCCTTGCTCCTGTTGCTGTTGCCCGTATTCTTCGGGGTGCTGTTCGGGCTGGCGATGATGTATTTTATAAAGGGAGAGTTCTCGTTATTGGCGTTGGGAATAGGCGCGGTAGTGCTCGGCGTGGCGATGAGTTATGTGTTGCATATACTGACACACCACAAGTACACGGGGGATACGGAGCGGGTTCTTGGCGACGAGGTTAAGCCCGTATGCTTAGGGTGCGTCACCACTATCGGCTCGTTTATGGGGCTTATCTTCATCGATACGGCTCTATTGCAGGACTTCGGACTCTTCGCCGCATTCGCTATATCAGGTACGACGGCGTTCTCGCTTATATGGTTACCGCAGATGTTGCCCGCGGGGAAGAACGGGTATAATAAATCCGCTTTTGCGGCAATCGACCGTATAAATGCATATCCGTTTTATAAGAAGAAAGGCGTGCTCGCCGTCGTCGGAATAATCACGTTAGTATGCATCGGGTTCTATATCTTGCGCGGTACGCGCTTCGATGCCGATATGCACAACCTCGGATATAACGAGGCGCGGACAACCTGTTCGGAGAACCTACTGCGGAGCAAAACGTACACTGCCGACAAGCAGAAATACTTCGCCGCGTCGGGGCGGACTATGGAGGAGGCGATAGAGAACTTCGCCCGGCTCTCGCATAAACTCGACTCCCTGCAAGCTCTCGGGTTGGTTAAGAGCTATACGCATACCGACAAATTATTCATTCCCTTACGTGTTCAGCAAGAGCGTATCAATGCATGGAAGAGCTATTGGACACCGGAACGGTTAGGGCAAGTTCATAAGTTAATCGATGCCGCCGCCCCGACGGCGGGCTTGCGTCCCGAGGCGTTTGAGCCGTTCTTCGAATGTGCAACAGCCGATTACGAGCCCGATGCGCTCTACGAAGCGGATATTATCCCGCAGGGGTATTTATCCACTTTAATGGAGCAATCGTATAGCGGCGATTATCTCTGCTTCACGTCGGTGCGTTGCGCTAACGATACCGTTCACAGCCGCGAGAGCGATTATTACCGCATTTGTGATGCGGTCGCCGCTGCGGAGAACCTGATGGTGCTCGACACATATTATTACACGACGGACACGCTCGCGGCAATGAACGAGGACTTTAACGTCCTGCAATGGGTATCGATGGCGTTTGTGTTTGTGGTGCTGTTGTTGAGTTTCCGTTTCAATCTGCGATACACTTTGCTCGCGTTCCTGCCTATTCTTTTGAGTTTGCTGATAGTGCTTGGCGCAAT
>JAJPZE010000122.1 GCA_021204565.1 Prevotella sp.
CTTTATATAATTGTGATGTCTGCTGTTACGCCAATCCCAATAACTTCTTCGCGTTGCCGATTGCCGCTTCGGAGACGCTATTCCCGCTCAACATCTGCGCTATTTCCTCTATCCGCTCGCCGGTCGTGAGGCGTTTCATACGTGTTGTTGTCGTGTTGCCGTCCTGTTCTTTATAAACTTTATAATGTGTCTCGCCGTATGCGGCGATTTGCGGGAGATGGGTGATGTTGATTACTTGGCGGTCTTTTTCGCTCATCCGCTTCATCGTTACAGCCATCTGTTCGGCAATCTTTCCCGACACGCCGGTATCTATTTCGTCGAAGATGATTGTAGGGAGCTTTGCCGCTCCGCTCAACATCGCTTTGAGCGCAAGCATAACTCTTGCAATCTCCCCGCCGCTCGCCACGTCGCTTACAGCCCTTAGCGGCACGCCCGGATTAGCGGAAAACAGGAACTCTACTCTGTCCTTACCGTCGGCGGAAAGCTCCTTTGCGGCGATGTCGACCTTAAATCTGACGCCTTGCAACCCGAGCCGAACCAAACTGTCGAGCATCTCCGTCTCTATCTTCCCCACAGCATTTCGCCGCGCCGCGCTTAACTCATCCGCCGCCGAAAGACAATCCGCACGCGCTTCATTCAGCCGCTTCTCCAACTCTTCAATTAGCGTATCGCTGTTCTCGTTCTTGTCTATATCTTCCTTAAACTTGTCCTGCAACCGGAGCAGAGCGGCGATATCGGGCGCCGAGTGTTTCTTTTCGAGAGTGTATATTGCATCGAGACGCGCCGTTATACGTTCCGTTTCGGCGGGGTCGAAATCCGCTTGCGCGAGCTGTGCGGCGATGTCGGAGGCGATGTCTTTCGCGTCTACATAAAGCGCGTCGATACGGTCGTGCGCCTCTTCGGCTCCGGCGGAGAGCGGCGCGATGCTTTTTAACGCGGTCAGGCAATTATGCAGACGCACGAGTATACCGGTCTGCTCGTCGGTCAGATTATTATCCGTTTCGTATAGCGCACGTTTGATATCTTCGGCGTGTTGCATAGCGTTCGCCGCCCTTTCGAGGCGCTCCTGCTCGCCGTCGGCAAGGTTGAGAGCCGACAGTTCGTTATATTGAAAGCGTATGAAATCAATGTTCCGGCGGTTTTGCTCCGTCTCTTCGCGCGTGCGCCGGAGCGTGTTCTTCGCCTCGTTATACGCTTTGAACGCGGCGGTATACCGCGCGAGCAAGTTCTTGTCCGCCGCTATCGTGTCGACCACGGACAGCTGAAAGGTGTTGTCTTTGAGCAGAAGGTTCCGGTGTTGCGAATGGATATCAATCAGCCGTTCGCTAATTTCTTTAAGCAACGAGAGACCGACGGGCGTATCGTTAACAAAGGCGCGGCTCCTCCCGCTCGTATTTATCTCGCGGCGGATTATACACTCCGCGCCGAACGTATCTATATCGTTATCGGCGAGTAACGTACGGAATTGTTCGTCGGGGACGTCGAAACACGCCTCTACGACGCACTTCCCCACGCCTTCTTTTATCGCTTTCACGTCGGCACGATTGCCCGCCAACAAGCCCAATGCGCCGAGAATAATGCTCTTCCCCGCGCCCGTCTCGCCCGTTACGACCGAGAAGCCCGCGCCGAACGAAATGTCAAGTTCGTCAATCAGAGCGAAGCTTTTAATATACAGACGCGCAAGCATTCACTCCTTTATTTTGTTCCAAGACTCGCTCTGGCTGGCGTTGATGCCGAACAGAATGTCGTATACCGTCTCTTTCTCTTTCTGCGTTCCCCTGCCCTTGTAGATATTCGCAAGCTCGTCTTTTTTGTAGTCGGTCCATATCTGGGGCAACATACTGAGCGGTCTGTCGGCGTGCGCTTTCTTCAAGTCTTCCTCTATCGCGGTAGAGATATTTGTCCGTCCGCGCTCGACGTTAGACGCCATTTCGTCGAGCCCCGTGCGATAATAATCGTATTGTAACTGCCGGAACGGGCGCATCGCACCGTCGAGATAATCGCTTATAATCGCATATCTGTTCCGGTCCGAGTCGAACGCTTTCCAGCCGGGATAATCGAAATTCTGCGCGTTGTTGCAAAGGTTGTAACAGCGTTGGAGCACGTCCTCGCCGTCCATTGCGCCGAAAGAGTCGAGGTCGAGCCCGATGATGAGGTATGCATAATATGCAATCAGCGCCGTCAGCTGGTTGTCTACATAATCCTCGTTGAACAACAATTGGTCGAACTCGGCGTACTCGAAATCGAATGAGTCGTCGGTGTTCGAATAAAGCGTCGTGGTGTACGACGAGTTGTAAACCGGGCGCAAGGCGGTTATGACCGCCTTACAGGTGAAGGCGTTACTCTCGTATTTCGTAACGGTAATGTTGAACGTGCAGCGTATGCGCTCCTGTTGTTGAAACTGCAAAGACGTCCATTGCGTTTCGTTAATGAAGCGCGTGAGGTTGTCTTCGAGGTCGTCGAAGATACTCGTATCCGAGCCCTGAATTTGCGCGTGGTTGACATTCACCGTCGCATCCAACTCCTGAGCCGCGCCGCCCGAGGCGCCCAAGAGCAACAAGAACAAACAAATAACACCGCGCCGCAACATCTCAACCGCTTTATTTAATAAGGTATTTCAACCTTATACGTGTCAGGGCTTGCTTCGTGTTCCGGGGGAAATCGGCGCCCATTACCCACGAATAATAACCCGTGTCGCGCGTTAATACGTCGGCAACAAACTGGTCTTTATACTTGCCGAAGTTGAAAGCCTCGCGCATGAGCGGTTGTCCCGCCTTGTCGGCAACGACGTTTCCGTCCTTATCCGTTACCGTCTTCCAAATCAATCGCCCCGCAAAATCGATATTATTGCCCGGGTTGGAGATCTCGTGAAGATAGTTCATATCGTTCGGCAGAATACGTTCCGGCTCGGTTTGTCGCTCCGGAGAGTACATATCGAGTTGCCCTTGAAGCACCCTCCAAGTAGCTTCCGTGTCTTCATCCGCCCGGTGAGCCCGGAAGTCTTCCTCCATTTTGCGCCCGCAATAAAACTCATACGCCGCCGCTAAGTTGCGCTTCTCCATCTTGCGGAAGATGTTCATAGCGTCTATGAGCCGCGCCCGCGAGAAGTCGAAGTCGACCCCGGCGCGAATAAATTCCTCTGCGAGGAGCGGTATGTCGAAATGGTTGGAGTTGTATCCGGCAAAGTCGCAACCCTTGAATTCCCCGCTCAATGCCGGCGCAAGCTCCTTAAACGTCGGGGCGGAGGCGACCATCTCGTTGGTTATATGTGTCAAATCCTCAACCGTCTTCGGTATTCTCCGCTCGGGATTTATAAAATAAGCCTGACGGGTTTCCGACCCGTCGGGCATTATTTTGATATAAGAGATTTGGATTATTCTGTCCTTTGATATATCCAAACCTGTGGTCTCCAAGTCGAAAACCACTAACGGCTTAGTCAGATTAGGCCTCATTCGAAGTCGGTCGGAGCCGTTAGTCGTTGAGCAGTATCGGCATAATGAGGACAATCACTTCCTCGTTCTCGCGCTGCACGGTCGGCACTATCACACCGGCGTGGATGGGGTCGGAGAGCTGCACAACGACCTCTTCGCAATCGAGATTGGCAAGTATCTCGGAGAACGACGTCCCCTTAAACCCGATGCTCATCGGCTCGCCCGTATAGCTGCAAGCGAGCTTCTCCTGAGCGCTCGTTGCAAAATCGATATCCTCCGACTTAAGCTCCAGCTTGCCCGGTTCGAGGCGGAAACGAACCAGTTGCGTGCCGTTGGCGAACGGGGAGACGCGGCGGAGAGCCGAGAGAAGCGTTTTCCTGTCCATAGTGAACTGCTTCGGGTTGTTCTTCGGGATGATGCTGTTATAATTAGGATAACGCCCTTCGATGAGGCGGCAGCTAATCTTGCCCTCGCCGAACGTTATCTCCGCGTTGCGGCTGTCGAAACGTATGACGACGTCGCCGCTGTCTTTGCCGAGCACCGATTTGAGGATATTTGCCGGCTTCTTCGGCATAATGAATGAGGTGGGGGTGTCCGATTTGATAGCGAAATTCCTGTTGCGAACCAATTTATGACCGTCGCTCGCAACGATAGAGATATGCTCCGCGGCAAGGTCGAAGAACACTCCGTTCATCACCGGACGTATCTCGTCCTGAGCCGTGGCGTATATCGACGTGCCGATATAATTGGCCAACATCTCGCCGTCGAGCGTGATTACCCTTACCTCGCCCTCCGGCTCTTTCGCCTGGGGAAATTCGTTCGCGTTGGATATGGCGAAGTTGTACATACCGTTCTGGTATAATATCTTCATCGTCATCTCCTCAGTATTGACGTCGAAGGTTACGGGCTGCTCGGGCAACTCTCTCATTGCATCGAGAAGCACGCGGTTGGCTACGGCGAAGTTCCCCGCCACAAACGTGTCCTCAATAGCCAACGATGTGCACATCGTCGTCTCCCCGTCGCCGGCGGTAATCTTTATCTTTCCGTCGGCAATCTCGAAGAGGAAACAGTCAAGTATGGCGTATAAACTCTTGCTCGCAATCACTTTCGATAGCGTCTGCAACCGAGTATTGAGCTCGGTGCCGGATACTGTAAATCTCATATTCTTTATTGTTTTAGTTATAATTTATTTGTTTATAGTCAGCTTTCGGCGGCTCCGCAAAACCGCGCGAATTGATAGGCAAATATACGTCTTTATCT
>JAJPZE010000112.1 GCA_021204565.1 Prevotella sp.
ACGACCGCGCGTGGATGCGCCGTTGCGCCCGTCATGCAATATGGATGTGCAAACCTATTAAAAGAAACAGACGAAGATAACCATATATAATTATGAAAAGAAGTAAATACGACGGGGAGTTACCCGGCGGCGATGACAGTCAGCCTGACGGGATTACCTACCTTGAAAGAACGACTTTCCTTGCGGAGCAGTGCAACCGAATTGACGGGCAGATAAAGGAGATTGAGCGGCTTTATTCGTTGCTTGACGATCTCCAATCCGAATTAATCACCACTATTAATAAAGCTAACGAATTGAAGCCTGTATTAGCCGCGGCGGTCGATAGCGCATCCAACATCACCGATGGCATAACACGCGCAATCGTCAAGGCGCAGAACACTCCAATAAAGGTTGCCCTCAGTGAAGATGATTTGAAACTCCTCGCGGCGCACCGCAAGGAACTCATAGAAACGGAAAGGAAACTCATCCAATCGGCACACGACGAACATCTCAATACCATCCGTCGTACATTACAGCGCGACCCCGCAATCTACCTCAGCGGTACCCTCGCCACATTCATCACATGGCTCTTCTGGCTCTCGCTCCTCGTCACCCTATGCCTGATCATTATTGGCGCGATACACCTCCTCGGAGCTTAGTGGTAGGAAATCAAACACCTTTGGGCAGAAGCAGGTTTACAAATAATTTTATGAAAATAAAATACGTGATTATCCCAGGACACCTTTCTATCCTTGTTCTCGGGATTGCTGTCCCTCACCTATAGAAGAGTTCTTGTTGACGTCACCTACATTTAGGAAAATAGGTTCGAATTTCGTGTTGTCCCATGCCGGCTCCTCATACACGTCAATGTCTCTTTCGAGGAAGATTTCCTTATCGGGATACTTCTCAAGTATTTGCTCATCGGAGAGCGAGAGTCGCACACGTATCTTCTTAAAGAACTGCACCTCCGAATATTTAATTATATTGTCCGCCTCAATCATCTTAATCGCAAGCCCGACAATAGTCATCTCTTCTTCTTCAGTCAGTTCTGTTTCTACAATATTGTTTAGATACCTGCTGAGGAATAGTCGCCCGTTTGCATTGATTTCGGAGATATACGTATTAAGCAGTTCCCCTACATCCAAGCCGTCGAACAAATGCGTTGCTTTGACCGCTTTCCTAATCAACTCCACTTCCTTGTCTGCTATATCGCCGTCGCACGCCATACAGCAGAACACCGTTTTGAAATATAATTCTTGTATTGTCATATGTCATTAACATGAATAATCCGCATATTATCAAAATCCGATCTTGGGGCGTCCAGCGGGCTCTTTACCCTCCATTTGCAATCTAATCTTCTCAAATCGCTCAAGCGTTTTCTTATCAATCGACGGGCGGCAAGCCGCTATCGCCGCTTTGAGTAGCTCCATTGTTATTTTGCAATGCCGGCGCAAAGCGTTTCGCGCGGCATCATTCACGATTAGCTGAATATCCGCCGAGACGTAATCTGCTGTAAGACGAGCCAGCTCGTCATAGTCAAGCCCGAAGTCGTAGGGACGGTCTTTCAGATATAATTCAAACAAAGATTTACGTGCTTCAAGGTCGGGTACGCCCACATAATATTTCTTATCCAAGCGTCCGGCACGAAGTATTGCAGGGTCAATCATGTTCGGATAATTCGTCGCTCCGATAATAAAGATATTCCTCTCGCCCGTGCAATCCATCTGCGCCAACATCTCGTTCACCGCGCTGCGCGACATCTCGTGTACGTCGCTCTCCCGGTTAGGAACAAGCTCGTTCATCTCGTCGATAAAGATGATTGTGGGGGCGTTCTCCTCCGCCGCTTTGAACATTGCTGCGATGTTCTCCTGCGTCGCATTAACGTATTTGCTCTTGAGCGTGGCGGGTGTAACCAACATAAAGTTGAATCCTACTTCCTCTGCAAAGTGTTTTGCAAAGAAAGTTTTACCACATCCCGGAGGACCATAAAGCAACATCCCGTTAGGAATGCTCACCCCGTAACGGCGGTATTCTTCCGGATTATGAAGCGGCTCGATAACCTCCTCCCGCAGTTGCTCTTTCAACTCGTTCATGCCCGCTACGGCAGCGAACCCCTCTCCCTTCGGACGGCTCGTCTTAACAGATTTCGGTTTGTCCTGTTGGGATAGGAACTTCTTGCGCGTGGATTGCCGCTCGACTTTTATCTGTCCGTCAATCGCCTGAATAAACTCCTCCGCCGTTTGGAAACGGTCGGAAGCCTCCTGGCTCAACGCTTTTACAAACGTATTAACCAGCTGCTCATCAAGCTCGAAAATATTCACTTTGGGAATATAAAGATCCTTTTCCCGCTCCGCTAATACCATATCCGCCTTATCAGCCTCCGACGCACGCGACAGATCGACATACCAAGGCAGCTCGCCGTAGAGCAACTGATATATCAGCACGCCGACAGAATAAAGGTCGCTTTGAACGGAACACGTGCCGGCAAAACGCTCCGGTGCAAGGTAAAACGCATTAAGATCCCGCAGGTCCGGCTTGCCGGGATGACCGCCGAGAAAACAAGCATGCCCGAAGTCGATAAGCTTCAAATCGCTGATATTGCCCGTAAGATTAAGCATAATGTTTTGTATCGTTACTTCATTATGGATAATCGGATTAGGTAACGTATGAAGAAACGACAATGCGGACAATACCGCACGTGCCGCCTGTTTGATTTTATACACCTCGGGGCGACCCTCACGGGTGACATGCTCCGACAGCGTTTCTCCGCTAATGTATTCCTTGACCATATAGGCGTGCTGTCCCCCGTTTATTGTCAGGGTACCCGTATCAACGAGCCAGCACAGATTAGGATGATCAAGCAAGCGCGCTACCTCCACCTCTATCACGTGCCCCGCCTCATCGGTCTGGTAGCGGTTGAGCTTGTTATAGTTAATCAGCTTTAAGAAAAGCGTTTTGCCCGAAGCATCCTTCACACGATACGTCTCCGCGTACAGCCCTTGCTTATGGGGGAACGTAACCTTATATGGTCCTATATATTCGTTCTTAGAGAATAACATATTGATTAAATATCCGGACTTTATCCCAACAGTCCCCGTGCATTTGCCTTATCTTCATCGGGTAACAACCGGAGTATCTCCTGAGCTATCGGAAGAAGCTTCTCTGATGTCGGCTTATCGTTCATAATGCTCAAGCCTTGGTTGATTAATGCACGGGCGCGCTGCCAATCTTTCCAATGTTCCGAATCAAACGACGCATTGTAATCCCGAATAATGTACATACATTGATATACCAATGTCAATTGTACGTATAGTTTTCCAATGCGGTCAATTATCTCGTTCCCCGCTTTCACGTCTTTCTGACGTATCACACTGTCGACATTCCGGCGAAGCTCATCTACCTGTCGGGCTGTTTTCTCATCGCCCAAGTCCTCTTGTGCACGCTCCAAATCAGCAAACTTGTCCCGTAGCTTGCTTTCCAATCGTTCCCATTCCGTACCCTCATTCTTGTCTTCTATTTTTCTCAATACCTCTTTGAGATGTTGGAGCACCATCTTCTTCTCCGAGCTATTTGCCGCCTCGTCCTCAACTGTTCTCAACGCTGCTTCTAACTCGTCTGTCGCTATACCGTCATCGCGGAGCTGTGAAATGGTGCGGCGCGCATCTGCCAAGCCGTCATCTATCTCTTTCTCCGCCTCGGCGATAGAGTGCTTTTTGCCGGTATCAAGAGGTTTGTCAATCGTCGTGTCCGTGTTGGGGAAATATATCTCAAGCAACATCTGCTCCGATGTATCCACTTTAAGAGTAATGTCAACAGCGGTGCCCTCGGCGGTGAAGCCCTCCACGTCGTCGCCCGTGATAAGCACGTCGCCTACGTATTCGTACAACGATACAGGCCTGCCCACAGCCTCTTTGAAGTCATCCACTTGGTATATCGGCACGCGGATAATGTCACTCTCCACGCCTGGGCGCAACTCACTCGTGGTCTTCAACCCGTTGATAACGCCCGTTGCCGGCACGGGCTTGTTCTTCTCCAAACCCGTCGCCATACGGAACACCGCGCGTTTCTTCTTCGTATCCCAAACAGCTATACCTATGTTATAGGGCAGTGGGGCGGCACCTACTTTCGACCCTTGAATAATCGTAATCTCGTTCGGGAAGCAAGGCAGACGATTGCCGTTTACATCGTAACAAACCACTTCGAACGAGTTCGGACGCGACTCCAACAGAGCGGCATTAATCACATTGCCCGTCTTATCTATCTCCACTCTGCCGCTCGACCATGCCTTGTCGCTACGAACCAACTCCACCAAAACGTTATCCCTGCTGGAATCTGCCGACAACTGAACGCTTACCCATTCCTCTTTTTCAACCGATGTCGCCTCGTAACTTAGTTCCAACATAACGGTATCGGACGAGAACTCCTCGCTGCTCACGTCGGCATCGATAGTGGAAGCGTACAATGCCGCACCTGTCGCCACTACCGTCATCGGGTCAACCGAAGTGTCAACATTAGGCGTAATCTGATCACGTAACATCTGACGTATAAGTGGGCAATGGGTTGGTCCCCCAACGAGTATCAGCTTCTCCAGCTCCGACGAAGAAAGGTGATTGCGTTGCAACAGCGACTTGCATATATCCACCGCCTTTTGGAATATCGGGCGCATGACGTCAAACGTTTCGCGCTGGCTCACAGTCATAT
>JAJPZE010000051.1 GCA_021204565.1 Prevotella sp.
TGCGAGTTAGTTACGAATACGCAACTAACTCGCCTCTAAACAATTAAATTACTTAAAATTAACTCACTTCATTAACCCGTAAATCTCCTTTTTCGCCCCCTCTTTCATATCTTTGCACGTATGAAGAAGAGGACGATTATCGTCATTGCGCTTATAATGGGGCTGTCGTTTGCGGCGCTTCTGTTCCTGCAACTCACGTATATGCGGTCGATCACCCGTATGAAACGCGAGCAGTTCGACGAGAGCGCGGGCAGGGCATTATATCAGGCGGCGCGTAACCTTGAGCTGAACGAGACGCTCCATTATCTTGAGAAAGACATCAACTCGAACGAGAGGCGAACGGACACCATTAATCGGGGCAAGAACGCCGCGGGCACGGGCGGAGGCGCGTTGCAACCCACTCATCAGTTCTCCGTCACCGGCGAAGACGGCACGCCTTACACCGCCTTTGAGAGGCGCATACTTGCGGCGAAGCCCGCCACGATGCCAAAGGGCATAATCTTCAACAGCGACAAGAACGCCGTCTCCGAAGCATCCCGCTCCATGCAGGAGATACTCCACAACCGCTATCTTTATCAGAAAGCGCTCCTCGACGAGCTCATCTACCGTATGCTTTATACGGCGTCGGAAACGCCTTTGGAAGAACGTATCAACTTCAAACAACTCGACCAGGACCTTAAAGCGGAGCTGATGAGCAACGGGCTGAACGTGCCCTATCACTTCTCCGTTGTTACGCGCGACGGGCGCGAGGTGTACCGTTGTCCCGACTACGTAGAGGGCAGACGGGACATTGTTTATACACAGCAACTGTTCCGTAACGACACGCAAGCGAAGCCCGGACTGATGAAAGTGAGGTTCCCCGATATGGGGGATTACATCTACAACAGCGTGAAGTTTATGATCCCCTCGCTTATCTTCACCCTTATCCTGTTCGTAACATTCATCTTCACTATCGTCGTGGTCTTCCGCCAGAAAAAGGTATCGGAGATGCGCAACGACTTCATAAACAACATGACGCACGAGCTTAAAACGCCCATCAGCAGCATATCTCTCGCCTCGCAGATGCTTGCCGACAAGAAGCTCAAAAAGAGCGAACAAATGGTCGACCACCTCGGCGGAATAGTCAGCTCGGAGGTGAAACGGTTGCGCTTCTTGGTAGAGAAAGTGTTGCAAATGTCAATGTTCGACCGGCAGAAGGCCATATACAACCGCAAGGACGTAGATATGAACGAAATGGTCGAAACAATAGCCAAAACGTTTCATCTGCGCGTCGGACACACCGGCGGACATATCACTACGGACATCGAAGCGGTAGATTCTGTCATCAACGTTGACGAGATGCACTTCCAGAATGTGATATTTAATCTGCTGGATAATGCCGTGAAATACTGCCGCGAGGACACGCCCTTAGAGCTGTTCATAAAGACGTGGAACCCCGACGAGAAGCACGTTGCGCTGATGGTTAAGGACAACGGCACGGGCATCAAGAAAGAAGATCTCAAGAAGATATTCGATAAGTTTTACCGCGTCCATACGGGCAACGTGCACGACGTGAAGGGCTTCGGCTTGGGTCTTGCATACGTCAAACAGATTGTCTCGGTACACGGCGGCGAGATACGTGCCGAGAGCGAATACCGGAAAGGGACAACGTTTACGATAACGATGAGGGTAGTCCCCGACGAGGCTTAGCCCGGGCGGAGACACAAGACAACCATATATAAACAAGATAATTATCAACAACAAATTCTAAAAGAAAAAGACTTATGGAAGAGACATTGAAAGTACTTCTTTGCGAAGACGACGAGAACTTGGGCATGCTGCTCAGAGAGTATTTACAGGCCAAAGGATATACGACCGTGTTGTGTACCGACGGCGATACGGGGTTCAAAGAATTCCTGAAAGAGAAGTTCGACATCTGCGTTCTCGACGTGATGATGCCTAAAAAAGACGGCTTCACCCTCGCACAAGACATCCACGCCGCACAGGCGGATATGCCGATCATCTTCTTAACGGCAAAGACGCTGAAAGAAGATATCCTCGAAGGGTTTAAGATCGGAGCGGACGACTACATCACCAAACCTTTCTCTATGGAGGAGCTTGTGTTCCGTATGGAAGCGATATTCCGCCGCGTGCGCGGAAAGAAGTCGAGAGAGAACACTATTTACAAGCTCGGGCGCTTCACGTTCGACACTCAAAAGCAGATACTCGCTATCGACGACAAGCAGACGAAGTTAACTACAAAGGAGAACGAGCTGCTCTCGTTGCTCGCCTCACATTCTAATGAGATACTCCAACGCGACTATGCCTTGAAGACGATTTGGATAGACGACAACTACTTTAACGCCCGCTCAATGGATGTGTATATTACGAAACTGCGCAAGCATCTCAAAGCCGACCCGCAGATTGAGATTATAAACATACACGGCAAAGGGTATAAACTCATCTGCCCGGAAGAGTAATCAAACGGAGCGGGAACAGACGAAGAGGCGTGCCGGCAACTGCTTGCACGCCTCTTCGTTTATCCGGTTGCCGGCGGCGCAAACGGATTAACGCGCGGCGTTGAGATACAGGTCTTCGAGCGCGGGAATCTCTATTATGCCCCTATGGAGCACGACAAGACCCTCGTCTTGAAGGCTGTTCAACTCGTCGGAGACATCAATCCGCGTGCTGTTCAACTCCGCCGCAAGGTCAATCATTTTTATACTCAACAGCTTCTTTCCCGCCGGGTAGGCGCACCGCCGGATAACGAAATCAACTATGCTCCGGCGCAAGCCCGAGCCCCGCTCCATCCAATTACATATCTCCTCTTTTTGCAACCTCAGGGTAAGCATGTTAAGGAGGTTAAGCCGGAATATTTCGTAAGTGTTGTAGAGGGTCAGCACGTCCTTTTTCGGGAGCGTCAGCGTATTGCAAGGCGTGGCGGCGCTTACGGTGGAGCCGAACGCCGTATGGCGCCCGAACATCCTCTCCACTTGGCATTGAAACGGCGCGGACAACGTCTCGGTCAACTTATAGGCGTGTCCCGACGAGGCGGTAACGACGTTCACCTGCCCGCGCAACACGATAACCAACCTGTTGCACGGTGTGTCCGCCGCGGCGAGGACCTCATTCGCCTTCCGATCTTTTATGGAGAGGCGGAGCCCGCTTAATACCGACAAGAGGTCTGCCCGGCTCATTCCGAGAAAGAGCGGAGTGGCGAGTATGTCGTCGAAAAGCTCTAAATCGCGTATCTTAATCATTGTATGATGTATTTGTCAAAACCGGCGGTCATCCACACCGCCTGTTCGCCTTTACCGTCGATATATATAAGGTATGCGTCGAGCTGATGTTGCTTCGCAATCACCTCTTTCGCCCTTTCGATACCCATCACCATAGATGCCGTGGCGTACGCATCCGCCTCATAACAGTGCGGTGCGACAATGGTGGCGGAGACTATCTCGTGCTGTACGGGATAGCCCGTGCGGGGGTCGATGGTGTGCGCATATCGTGTTCCGTCCTTATAATAAAAGTTGCGATAGTTGCCGCTCGTAGCCATAGCGCAATCCGTGATGCCGAGCACGCACTGATAGTCTTGTGCGCCCGCCGCCCCGCCGCTGTCAGGCTCTTGCGGCCGGGCGACACCTATGCGCCACGCCTCGCCGCTATTGTTTTTCCCTTTCACGACGAGGTCGCCGCCGAGCTCAACCATATAGTTCCTCACCTTGTTCGCTTCGAACACCTGCGCCACGACATCCGCTCCGTAGCCTTTCGCTATGGCGGAGAAGTCGAGCATAACGCGGGGGTCGTCTTTCTCCAAATGTCCCCGCTTTATCCTCACCTTGTCGTATCCGACGTATTCGCGTATGCTGTCGACGGCCGCCTTATCGGGGAGTGTCTCGTTCTTGAACCCGAAGCCCCAAGCGTTGACGAGCGGAGCAACGGTAACGTCGAACGCGCCGTCCGTCGCTTCGGAAACTTTCCTTGCGCGGGGCAGGAGATAATCTATCTGCCGGTCGGTCGACAAGTCCCCGCCGCTGTTGATCTTGGATATAGTGCTCCCGGAGTTGAACATAGAGAGCGAGGCATCCACGCCGTTGAGCGCCGCGATGATATCTTTTTGCAGGTCTGTGTCGTGCTGATAGGTGATGTTGTAATATGTTCCGAATATCTTCCCCTCACAATGGCGGTAGGGCGCGGTATGCTGTTGCCAGACGACGAACACCGCTCCGGCGACTAGCAATACGAGCAAGAGAACTTTATAACGCTTCATCATGTTTTTCGGTTTCAGATGGAGACGGTCAGGTTGAACATAGCCGTGAAGCCCGCCAGCTTGCGGTTGCCGAAGCCGGGAATATACCAGGGGGCGGCAGTGTTGTCGTATTTCTTTACGAGCCGGCGGCGGTAACGGATATCCCAACCCAAGTGCAGAGGCCCGAAAATCCGTGCATCAACGCCGAACACCCCCTCAAGCCAATGACATTTAGCCCGCAAACCGTCGTGCTCGACATACTCCGAGACGGGCACGACGGTTACCTCCTCTTCCCCGTCTTCTTCTTCCGGCTCGGCCGTAACATACTCTTCTCCCGTCTGTTCGAGCACCGTCAGGTCGTACTTAAAGGAGGTATAGCCGTACCGGAGCCCTACGAAGAGCTTGTAATTGTCGTGCTT
>JAJPZE010000203.1 GCA_021204565.1 Prevotella sp.
ATTATATACTATATGTGTATTCTTTCTCTTCCCAATCGTCCGCAATCCTCCGTCTCAAGGGTTATAAATATCCTTGCAAAAGAACGCGAACTGCGCCTCCAACATCTCCCGCGCCGTGCGTGCGGGAGAGTTCGGGTCTTTGTCTAACGCTGCGGAATAGAGATTCATCGCCTCGGCGAACCTGCCCGCGCGGCGCATCTCGTTGCCCTTTTGATAAAGCTCCTCACTGCTCACGACGCACCGCCTGTAACGTATTGAGCATCAGCGAACAAATAGTCATCGGTCCTACACCGCCCGGAACGGGAGTGATAAACGAGCATTTCGGCGCAACGTGTTCATAGTCGACATCCCCGCAAAGACGGAAACCGCTCTTGCGGGAGCTGTCGGGAACGCGCGTCGTACCTACGTCTATAACCACCGCGCCCTCCTTCACCATATCCCCCGTAACGAAGTGCGGCCGCCCCAAAGCGGCGATAATGATGTCCGCCGCAAGGCATTCTTCCTTTATGTTTACGGAGTGAGAGTGCAGAACCGTTACGGTCGCGTCGCCCCGCTCCTTTTGCATCATTATCTGCGACATCGGCTTGCCTACTATGTTAGACCGCCCGATAATAACGCATTTCTTGCCGCTCGTCGGGATATTGTAATGCTTAAGCAAAGTCAGAATACCCAACGGAGTGGCTGAAATAAAGCAAGGCAAGCCGATGGAGAGCCGCCCCACGTTCACGGGATGAAAGCCGTCAACGTCTTTGTCGGGGTCTATCGCTTCCGTTATTTTGCGCTCGTTGATATGCTTGGGCAGGGGTAATTGAACGATAAAGCCGTCAACATCGGCGTCTTTATTCAACCTGTCAACACACGCGAGCAACTCTTCTTCGGTTACGTCAGTCTCGTATCGTATCAATGAAGACTCGAAGCCGCACTCCTTGCAGGCAAGTATCTTATTTCTTACATAGGTCTCCGAGCCGCCGTCGTGCCCTACAAGAACAGCCGCCAGATGAGGGCGTTTGCCCCCGCCGGCAACCAGCTCCGCCACTTTCTCAGCTATCTGCGCCTTTATCTCGGCTGCCGTTTTCTTTCCGTCTATAATCTGCATAATGTCTGTGTGTATTTAGGTTGGTTTATCTCCGCCGTCCGTTCTTCATCTGCCTCATCGCGCTTTTGGCATTTCCTCCGGCAACCATCTTCATCATCTTCCGCATCTGGTCAAACTGCTTGACAAGGCGGTTCACCTCCTCAATACTTGTGCCGGAGCCTTTCGCTATGCGCGTTTTGCGGCTCGCGTTAAGGCACTCGGGGTTGGTCCGCTCCTTTAGAGTCATGCTCATGATTATCGCTTCGACGCTCTTGAAAGAGTCGTTATCTATGTCGACATCGCGTAACGCCTTGCCAACGCCCGGTATCATAGATGCCAATTCTTTTATATTCCCCATCTTCTTCACTTGCTGGATCTGGTTGTAAAAGTCGTTGAAGTCGAACTTGTTCCGAAGTATCTTCTTCTGCAACCGTTTCGCCTCTTCTTCGTCGTATTGGGCCTGCGCCCGCTCCACTAAGGAGACCACATCACCCATACCAAGAATACGGTCCGCCATACGCGAGGGATGGAATACATCTATCCCGTCAGGTTTCTCGCTTGTGCCTATAAACTTTATCGGCTTGTCAACCACGCGGCGGATTGACAGTGCCGCTCCGCCCCGGCTGTCGCCGTCTAATTTGGTAAGTACAACGCCGGTATAATCCAACCTGTCGTTAAACTCCTTCGCCGTTGCAACGGCATCCTGACCCGTCATCGCATCCACCACGAAGAGTATCTCGTCGGGACTCACTGCACGTTTGATGTCCTCCGCCTGACGCATCAACTCCTCGTCGATAGCTTGCCGCCCGGCGGTATCAACAACGACGGTATCGTATCCCTTTGCCTTGGCCTCCTTCACCGCATCCACCGCAACGGCAACGGGATCCGTAGCGTCCGACTCTATGAAAACCGGCACTCCGACCTGCCCGCCCAATACGCGCAACTGCTCCATTGCAGCGGGACGATAGGTGTCGCAAGCGGCTAACAACACCTTCCGGTGTCGCTTCTCTTTGAGCAAAAGCCCGAGTTTGCCGCACATCGTCGTCTTGCCCGCACCGTTCAACCCCGCCATCATTATAACGCTCGGACGGCTCTCAAACTGCAATCCGACAGCCTCTCCGCCCATAAGCGAGACAAGCTCGTCGTGCATCAATTTCACCATCAACTGACCCGGTTTCACCGCCGTCAGCACGTTCATACCCAATGCCCGTTGCTTGACGTTGTCGGTCAGCGACTTCGCCACTTTATAGTTCACGTCGGCGTCTTTCAGCGCCCGGCGAACCTCTTTTAGCGTCTCAGCTACATTTATTTCGGTGATTCGTCCCTCGCCTTTGAGCAGTTTAAGCGAGCGTTCCAATCGGTCGGTAAGGTTCTCAAACATATTCAACTTGACTCCGCCTCGACGGGAGTTATAACGTGTTCATATACTATATATTCTTGTGCTAAGTTAAACAACATACACGTCAAATAAAACGATTTTATCCCGCAGTTTAACCATTATTATATGTATTTCACCATACAATGCACACACTCCCCGATATGTGAGCAAAGGGTTGTGCAAGCGAGAGCGTCCGGTCTTCCCCTCACAAATGGGTAAAACCTGTTCGCAACGCACAAGATGCAGCAGAAGTCGTGCAAAGATATTGTATAAAAATTTGTTGCACACTCAGAAATTTAACGTTAGAAATTGGCTCTCCTCCGACGACGGACCGTTTTGCGTCATTTTTCGCAAATTTCAGATGTAGTTGAAAATCAATAAGTTATGCGGTTTTGTATAATTGGAGCATAGTTGCGGATTTGCAAGAACACGGGGTTTGACCCTATGAAAGTACGGGGTTTGACCCTATGAAAACCCATGTAATGGGCGTGTAATAACTAAGTAATGAGGGGGTCATTTGTGGGGTTTGACCCGGCTTTAACTAAATTCGCGCCCGTTTTGATATGTGGAGATGCCAAATGAGAACTAAATTTTTGCGGTTTTTGAACGGAAAATCATTGCACACAACCCTGCGTATTCACAATTAAAGGAATATTTAACGCGAATATTTCATATCTATGCATAAATATGTTCTCCAAAAGGTTGTGCGGGCTGTCTCAAGAGTTCGGGGTTTGACGAAAGTTGACTACGTCGACTTTCGGCTACACTCGGCAATGAAAGCAAGCTTTCATTGCTCTCGTTTGCACGAAAGTTCAAATAATGGGGGAGAAAAGGAAGTATTTATAGGGCAATATACATCCCGGCGGCGGAAAAATCGTACTTTTGCCGCGCAATATATTAACTGATTATTGACTTTAATAGATATTTATGGAAGAAGCGATTAGAGTAAAGGAACTTGACCAAGTGGTGGTGCGTTTCTCCGGCGACAGCGGCGACGGCATGCAACTTGCGGGGAACATATTCTCCACAGTGTCAGCCACGAAAGGCAATTCAATAAGCACGTTCCCTGATTTCCCCGCAGACATACGCGCCCCGCAGGGTTCGCTTACGGGCGTATCGGGCTTTCAGGTGCATATCGGAGCGGGGAAAGTATATACTCCGGGCGACTCGTGCGACGTGCTTGTTGCGATGAATGCCGCGGCGTTGAAGACGCAATACCGGTTTGCGAAGAAAGACGCAGTCATCATTATCGATACCGATTCGTTTAAGGAGAAAGACCTTCAAAAGGCGGCTTTTAAGACGGATGATTACCTTTCGGAGATGGGTATAGATGCCGACAGAGTGATTGCGTGCGCAATGACGACGATGGTTAAGGATGCTTTGAAGGACACTGGAATGGATAACAAAGCTATGCTCAAATGCCGCAATATGTTTGCGCTGGGCTTGGTTTGCTGGTTGTTTGACAGGGATATAAACCTTGTCTTCAACTTCTTAAGAGAGAAATTTGCAAAGAAGCCCGCCGTTGCCGAGGCGAACATAGCGGTCGTTCAGGCAGGCTTCGATTATGGGCACAACACCCATTCAACGGCGTATAATGTCTGCCGGATAGAGACGAAGAACGCCGAGAAAGGGCGATACATGGACATCACCGGCAATAAGGCGACAGCATATGGTTTTATCGCCGCCGCAGAGAAGGCGGGGCTCAAGCTGTACTTGGGTTCGTATCCGATTACTCCCGCTACGGACGTGTTGCACGAGCTGTCCAAACATAAATCGCTCGGAGTAATCACCGTCCAGTGCGAAGACGAGATAGCTTCTTGCGCGAGCGCGGTCGGCGCGTCGTTCGCCGGAGCGTTGGCTGTAACGAGCACGTCGGGACCTGGTATCTGTCTTAAGAGCGAGGCGATGAACCTTGCGGTTATTATGGAGCTGCCTCTCGTGGTGCTGGACGTGCAGCGCGGGGGACCGGCAACGGGTCTGCCGACCAAGTCGGAGCAAACCGATTTGTTGCAGGTTCTCTTCGGCAGAAACGGGGAATCTCCGATGCCCGTATTAGCTGCGGCGAGCCCGGTAGATTGCTTCAACATGGCGTATGCGGCGGCGAAGATTGCGCTTGAACATACAACGCCCGTTGTTCTCCTTACCGACGCATTCATCGCCAACGGGTCTGCATCG
>JAJPZE010000048.1 GCA_021204565.1 Prevotella sp.
CTTAAATATAATACCTTGCGCATAAGTAATAAATTGTTATAAGGTGAATAATATGTCGTTATTTTTCCCGATGTGCTGCGAGCGGGACTCGAACCCGCACGCCCGTAAAAGAGCAGAAGATTTTAAGTCTGCCTTGTCTACCATTCCAACATCGCAGCAACTTATATTTCCAGCTTTGCAAAGGTATAGAAAGAGATATAATCAACAAAACAATTGACGTTTTTTATCAAAAGGGCAGTTTTTCGGATATTTTAATTTGTTATAAGCAAAGGGAACATCCCTCGCATTTATTAAGTTCTCCGCGAAAACGTTTCTCTACCAAATAACGCAGTCGGTCCCTAACCGGGGCGATGCGTATATTGTCAATCACTTCGCTTACGAATGCGGTTTGGAGAAGCCGCTTGGCTTCTTGCAAGGGTATTCCGCGCTGTTGCATATAAAAGAGAGCGGCGTTGTTGAGCTGCCCGACGGTTGCTCCATGCGAGCATTTCACGTCGTCGGCGTATATCTCGAGCATCGGTTGCGCCGACATCCGAGCCTGGTTTGTGGCGCACAGATTTTGGTTCCTCATTGCCGAATCGGTATTCTGCGCGCCCTTGCATACCAACACTTTGCCCGCGAAAGCGCCCGTCGCGGCATCGTTCAGCACGTATTTATACAGCTCGTTGCTTGTGCAATGCGCCGCCGCGTGGGTGATTAACGTGTTGCAGTCGGCGTGTTGTTCCCCGTCGATAATGGCGCAACCGTTCAGCCGGCATCCCGCTCCTTCGCCCTGCAAGCGTATGTCGAGGCTCTCGCGCGTTACGCCATTGTGAAGCGTGATGTTGTTATACGTGAGGCGCGAACGCGCTTCCTGGCGGATATACGTATTACTCACGCGCCGGCTCCTGCGATGACTCTCCTCTACGCACGTTATGTCTAACGCCGCATTCTCTTCGAGGAAGATCTCCGCGACCTGCGTTATAAGGAAATCGGAGTCGCTGTCGGTATGATCACAAAAGAGGATATTGAGCTCCGAGTCCTCCTCTAATACAATCAACACACGGCGGTTCGCCATCATATTAACCGGCGAATGCGACATATTGACGATCTGTACGGGTCGCTTCAACCTTACCCCGCTGGGAACGTACACCAACAAACCGTCTTGCGCGAACATTGTATTCACCGCGCTGACGGCATCGTCGTCTCCGGCAAGATAGTTGTAACGACTGCGAATAAGCTCCGGGCGTGTGGCGGCGAAACTATTCAGCGAATCAATTATTACTCCGCCGGGCAACTCCGTCCGCTTAAACGCCGGCGGGCAAAACGTATCGTTTACAACGAAATAAAGCAAGGAATTAAGGTTCGGGACAAAACATCGGAACGCCTTATACGGGTCGAACGATACGGGTTGGCGGCGGATATTTACGCCGTAATCCGGGGCAAAAAGACTCCGCATATCCGTGTAACGATACCGCTCGGTTTTGCGCGAGGGCAAACCGGACGTGCGGAACACCTCATATGCATGTTGTCGGCAAGCGTTCAGAACATCCGCCGAACAGCCGCAAACGGTCTCTTTCTCCCGTTCGTAAAGGGCGGTGTATTGCCCGGCAACGCCGGGTTTCGTCTCCTTATTCATCGCTTCGTTTGAGCCAATCGTACCCCCGCCGCTGTATCTCTGCCGCCAATTCGGGACCCGCCGTCTTAACTATCCGCCCGTCATAGAGCACGTGAACCACCTGCGGACGTATCATTTCGAGGAGCCGGTCGTAGTGAGTGATGACGATGCACGAGGTATCCGGTGTGAGTAATTTGTTTACTCCGTCAGCCACAATACGCATCGCGTCGACATCCAAACCCGAGTCCGTCTCGTCGAGGATGGCGAGTTTGGGCTCGAGCATCGCCATTTGGAAGATCTCGTTACGTTTCTTCTCGCCGCCCGAGAAGCCCTCGTTGACGGAGCGGTTGGCGAGCTTCGGGTCGAGCTCCACTATCTTCCTCTTCTCCCTCATCAGCTTTATAAAGTCGCCCGGAGACAGCGGCTCACGCCCCTCCGCCTTGCGTTTCTCGTTAATCGCGGCGCGCATAAAGTTAGTCATTGATACGCCGGGTATCTCCACCGGGTACTGAAAAGAAAGGAACAATCCCTCGTGCGCCCGCTCCTCAGGCTTCATCGCAAGCAAGTCTTTCCCGTTAAACAGCACCTCTCCGGCAGTTACTTCATAGAGCGGATTGCCGGTCAACACCGCGCTCAACGTCGACTTGCCCGACCCGTTCGGTCCCATTATGGCGTGCGTCTCGCCCGTTCCGACGGTCAAGTTTATCCCTTTTAATATCTCCTTACCGCCCGCCGTGGCGTGCAGGTTTCTTACTTCAAGCATCTTCTCCGCTTCGTTATTACGATATATATAATAATGTATAGTTACCCGACAGTGCCCTCCAAACTGACTGATAACAACTTTTGCGCCTCCACCGCAAACTCCATCGGCAGTTTGTTCAGCACCTCTTTCGCATACCCGTTCACTATCAACCCCACCGCCTGCTCCGCCGGTATGCCCCGCTGGAGACAATAAAAGAGCTGCTCGTCGGATATCTTCGACGTGGTCGCCTCGTGCTCAAACACGGCACTGCTGTTGTGGCTGTCGATATACGGAAAAGTATGCGCGCCGCAGTCCGAACCGAGAAGCAACGAGTCGCAAGACGAGTAATTGCGGGCGTTCTCCGCGCTTTTCATCGCCTTTACCAACCCCCGGTACGAGTTCTGCGAGTGCCCGGCGGAGATACCTTTCGACACTATTGTCGACTTTGTATCCCGTCCGACGTGTATCATCTTCGTGCCTGTATCCGCCTCCTGATATCTGTTCGTTACCGCAACGGAATAAAATTCTGCGGCGGAGCGGTTGCCCTTTAATACGCACGAAGGATATTTCCAAGTTATTGCCGAGCCCGTCTCCACCTGCGTCCAAGAGAGCTTCGAGTCGTCGCCGCGCAGCTCTCCGCGCTTGGTTACAAGGTTAAGCACGCCCCCGCGACCGTGCTCATCGCCCGGATACCAGTTCTGTACGGTTGAGTATTTAACCTCCGCCCGGTCGTTCACGACAATCTCTACGACGGCGGCATGCAACTGGTTCTCGTCGCGCATAGGTGCCGTGCAACCCTCAAGATACGATACGTAGCTATCGTCGTCGGCTATGATCAGCGTGCGCTCGAACTGCCCGATGTTCCGCGCATTTATACGGAAATAAGACGACAGCTCCATAGGGCAACGAACCCCTTTCGGTATATACACGAACGAGCCGTCGGAGAAAACGGCGGAGTTGAGCGCAGCATAAAAGTTATCCGCATACGGCACGACCGTGCCCAAATAACGAAGAACGAGGTCGGGGTACTCCTTTACCGCTTCACCCATAGACATAAAGATAATCCCCTTCTCCGCAAGTTTCTCCTTATACGTTGTCTTTACCGATACCGAGTCCATAATAGCGTCAACCGCCGTTCCGCTTAACGCCAACCGCTCCTCCAAGGGGATGCCGAGCTTGTCGAACGTCTTGACAAGCTCCGGATCAATCCCGCTATTGCCCGCTTTCCGTGTGCGCGGCTCGGCATAATAAGATATGTCCTGATAATCGATATGCGGCACATGGACGTGTCCCCAACGGGGTTCACTCATCCGTCTCCATTGATTATAAGCGCGCAGACGGAAGTCGGTAAGCCGCTCCGGCTCGCCTTTGCGCCGCGAAATAAGACGGACCACATCCTCCGAAAGCCCGCGTTCAATAATGTCCGTCTTTACGTCCGACGTGAAGCCATACTCATATTGGCGGTTCACGGCGGCGCGAACAAACTCGTTGTCGTATGCCATACGTTGCCGCGTCTGACCGTTACAGCGTCTGGCTGACCTCTATTTCAGTGAAGCTCTCTATGATGTCGCCGACCTGTATATCGTTAAAGTTAGTGAGCGAGATACCGCATTCCAAGCCGTTCGCCACCTCTTTCGCATCGTCTTTATACCGCTTCAAGGCATTGATATTTCCGGTAAACACCACTATGCCGTCGCGTATTAGACGCGCCTTGTCGGCACGATGCACTTTCCCGTCGGTAACCATCGCACCCGCAACGGTACCCACTTTGGAGATCTTGAACACCTCCTTCACCTCCAACTGACCCGTGGGCACTTCTTTCTTTATCTTGTCGAGCATGCCCTCCATCGCAGCCTTTATGCTGTCGATTGCATCGTAAATGACGGAGTAAGTGTTTATCTCCACGCCCTCCTGCTCGGCGAGTTTGCGAGCGAGGGACGTGGTTTGCACGTTGAAGCCGACTATCATTCCGTTTTGCGAAGCGGACGCTAACATAACGTCATTCTCCGATATTTGTCCGACTGCCTTTTGGATTACATTCACCTGAACCTTCTCTGTCGACAGCTTGATGAACGAGTCGGACAACGCTTCAACCGAGCCTTGAACGTCGCCCTTGACAACTAAGTTAAGCTCATGGAACTCTCCGAGCGCGATACGACGCGCGATAACGTCAAGCGACAACGTCTTTGTTGTCCGCAGGCTTTGCTCTCTCTGGAGCTGCATACGCTTGGTTGAGATCTCCCGCGCCTCCTGCTCCGTCTCCATTATATGGAAC
>JAJPZE010000257.1 GCA_021204565.1 Prevotella sp.
AGGCAAACCATCTCTGCCATCAAGTGGCGATTGGTCTGGGTTGCGCCGCTCCGCTAAGTCAGCCGGGTGTTGAGCGGACGTGTGGTTCGGTTGGTTGCGGCAAGCTGAAAGAGGAGGCAAAACTGAAATCCGGCGGTGAAGACAGCGTATGCGACAAGTTGCAGGAGCGTGCGTTTGCCCGTCATTACGGTCGGGAGCATAAGCACGAAAGGGATAACCAAGAGCAGGCAATTGAATATGTATTTCGCCTTGAAAGCGGCGAAGAGAAGCTCCTTGCGCGTCATTAAACAATCGAAATAGTTGCCCTCATAACACATCACACGTGCGAGCGCAACCGTGCCGAAGAGGAGATAATTATAGAGACACCAATAGCTCTCCATATACGAAACATCATATATATCGGTGAAGACGATTAGAAACGAGACCGCCACGGCAGTGAGCACGGCGGTCAGGAGCGATTTGCGCGGGTTCTTGTTGCGCATAAGGGAAAGGGCTTCAACGGCGAGGAACGCCGCCGTGTTCCCCCTTCGCCCGAGACGCGCGAGCAGGTTTATCCGCCCGGCGGGTATTGTCCCGTCGGTCCGCACCGCCTCTTTCATAACCCCCGAATATTGCACTCTCCGGTTGATAACCAACAAGATAAGGAGAATAACGGCGGCTGACAGGCAGGGCAATATGCTCCCGTCCGCTATTGCGCGTCCGGTTTGACCGTAAAAGACAAGGGATTGCGCAACATACGAGCGGAGCGCAAGCCCGGCGTCCCCGAAGCCCGTACAACCCGTAACCATACCGGGCGCGAACAATGCAATAAGCAATAACGCGACGGGAAACAACCACCAAAGCGGTCTGTCCGCCGCAAGCGTGCGCACTATGAGGTGCAGTTGACCGACCGAAAGGGACACGAACCAAAAGAAAACGAGGAGTATGACGACAGCCGATATGCCGTCGGAGCCGGCAACAGCCAACAAACTATACGGCACGAGCAACGCCGCCCAAACGAGATTTACCCGCTCCGACAAGCCTTGCAGTACGAAGAAATCAATGCAAACATACTTCGGCAGGGGCAACAAGATGTACGGCTTAATCACCTGAGGCGGGGTTTGGAAAAGCGTAAGCCGGCAAAGGAAATCGCCAGCCATAATCACCGGCAAACCGCGGCATATGTACTCCGCCGGCGAAACGTCGGCTCGTGCGTTTGCCGTTAGCGCAAGCAACACGCCGAAAGCGCAGAGCAAGACGAGCGCGAATGCGACGATACATGCCATCAGGCGTCCCGCCAAGCGGTCTCTCTCCCCGTCGGGCATTCGGCGTAAGGCAAGGCGGCGGTGCGTCCGAAGCGTGTTATACAGCCGCAAGCGCCTCATCGAAGGTCGACTATTTCTGCGTCGGGATAATCTTTCTTGTTAAAAACGAAGATGCCGTCGCCCTTCTTAAGGGTAGTGAAATCGGAGATATTGATTGTCATCCACGCAGATTTACGCCTCATTCTGACCTGCACGGGGACGTAAGTAGTTGCGTTGACGACGACATAAATCTCCTGTATGGCGCTCGACGAACTTACCGCCTGCATCCTCACTTCGCTTGTCCCGTTTTTCGTGGACACGGAAAGTTTATAGCCTGACTTGTACAGATTGATGAATGTAAGCGGGTTCATCTGCGCCTGTTGCTCTTTCGACGGCGTGCTGATGTTCACCTCATCGGTTTTCTTAACGTAGGTCCATTGCGTCGTGCCGTCATACCAGACGGTTGCTTCGGTGGTGTTTGCCGTGAATTTATTGCCCTTCACGGCGATTGTCCCCTTAGCGTTTATCTTCTCTCCTTTGAGAAGAAACGTTGCCTCGACGCCGTTCTTGCCCGCCACGACCGCCGCAACCTTATCCAAAATCTTCCGTGCGTCCGCCGCATTATCCGCCCTCGCGCCGGGCGTAAGCACGGCTAAAAGAGCTATTAATAGCGTAATCCTTTTCATACGAATATGCATATATACATAGATTTGTAACCAATCGGCTTATTCGCCGCGTGTGCGTGCAAGGAGCTTGTTAAGCGTGTTCTCGTCGGCGATAAGTACATCTCGCGGTTTCCCTCCGCTTGCCGGACCGACGATGCCCGCTTGCTCCATTTGATCCATCAGCCTGCCCGCACGGTTGTAGCCGATGGAGAACTTGCGCTGTATCATACTTGTCGAGCCTTGTTGCGTGATGACTATCGCGCGCGCCGCCTCCTCGAAATAAGGGTCGAGGTCGGCAAGACTTCCGCCGCTGTCATTCCCCCCGCCGTCGGCGGACGGAGGCTCGGGCAAAAGCAACGGCTCGACCGGTCCGGACTGTTGCGAGATATACTCGGTAACCTGCTCCACTTCGGGGGTATCGACAAACGCGCACTGCACGCGCACGGGCTCTCCGCCGTTAAGAAAGAGCATATCTCCCCGGCCGACAAGCTGGTTTGCGCCCGGGCGGTCGAGTATCGTGCGGCTGTCAATCATCGCGCCTACACGGAAGGCGATACGCCCCGGGAAGTTGGCTTTGATATTGCCCGTTATGATGTTTGTCGTCGGACGTTGTGTGGCGATAATCATATGTATACCGACGGCGCGGGCAAGCTGTGCAATACGAGCTATCGGCAGCTCTATCTCCTTCCCGGCGGTCATGATCAGGTCGCCGAACTCGTCGATAATAACCACGATGTAGGGCATGTACCCGTGCCCTTTCGCCGGATTAAGCTTGCGCGTAACGAATTTCCGGTTATATTCTTTGATGTTTCTTGCCCCCGACACCTTAAGCAAATCATAACGTGTATCCATCAGCGCGCACAGGGAATTGAGGGTCTTAACCACCTTATTCACGTCGGTGATTATCGGCTCGTCCATATTTTCGTCTATTGCAGCCATAAAGTGTGAGGCTATTGCCGCGTAGGGCGTGAACTCCACTTTCTTCGGGTCGACAAGCACAATCTTAAGCTCGTTAGGGTGTTTCTTGTAGAGCAGGGACGTAATCATTGCGTTCAGCCCTACCGACTTTCCTTGCCCCGTCGCGCCGGCAACGAGGAGATGCGGTATCTTGGCCAAGTCGACCATAAACACCTCGTTGGTTATCGTCTTGCCTATAGCTAACGGGAGATCCATTGAGGTCTCCTGGAACTTCTTCGAATTGAGCAGACTGCGCATCGAAACGGTCTGCGCCGTCTTGTTCGGCACCTCTATGCCGACCGTTCCCTTGCCGGGTATAGGCGCTATAACCCTCACTCCGAGCGCCGCCAAACGCAAGGCGATGTCGTCTTCGAGCGAACGAATGCGCGAAATCTTTACCCCCTCAGCCGGCATCACTTCATAGAGCGTGATGGTCGGGCCGATAGTTGCTTTAATCTCTTTTATCCGTACGCCGAACGAGCCGAGTACCTCGATAATCCGCGCGTTGTTAGCTTTCACCTCCTCCATGTCAATATGGGGCTTGTCGGATTCGTACTCGTTAAGCAGGTCGAGCGTAGGGAATTTATACCGCAAGAAAGGCTCGCGGGGGTTGATAGGTGTCGACAGGTCGGGCTCGTCCTCAACTGTCTTGCCCTGCGCCTTGTCTTCTTCCTGCGGCACTTCGACGGTCAGACCCGGCGTGCCGTCAACGTCCCCGCCGCCGCCGGCAGGGGTGTCCTGCTCGCTATCCGCGTCGTCAATCTCCACCTCGTCGGAGATATCAATCGGCTCGAAACCGTCGTCCGTCTCCTCTTCATCCGTGTTCGTCTCCTCTCCGCCGCCGGTCTCCGCCCCGTCGCCGGCAGGGGTTCCGTTCTCGTCGTTGCCCGCCGAGAGGCGTACCGACCAGGGGATTTTCAGGCTGTTATCCACTCCGAAGCGCAACGCCTTGCGGACGTAAACGACGGTTTTAGTGCTCAACACGGTCAGGTAAATCACCGCTACGAGCACGATTAACGCCACCAGACCCGGCTCGCCGATCAGGTTCTCAACCACTTGCATCACCGCTCTGCCGTGCTCTCCGCCGGGGTTGAAAATCATATAACCGGTGTAGGGGGCGAGAAATTTGGCGAATGTAACCGAGCTCCATATCATAAGCACCGCCAGCCCCAAGAACCATTTCCAAAGGTTGACCCTATATGCGCCCATCAGTTGAAGCGACACCAAGAAGAGGAAAAACGGGATAATGAACGCGGGGATACCGAAGTTCAGAGCCATCAAGACCCAAGCGGTAATCGCCCCGAAGCTGCCGCAATAGTTGGCGTATTCGTGGTTGCCGTTGAGCCATTCCCCCGGATGCGTGTCGGTTAATATGCTTTGGTCGGTCGCTCCGGTGTAAAAGAACGACACCATCGCAATGGTTACAAACACGGCGACAACGAACGTTACGACGCCCAAGATGAAGTCTGTTTTCTCGTTGCTGAATATGTTCACGAAGCCCGCCGCCTCGCTGAAACTCTTTGCGTTACCCTTCTTTTGCCGCTTCTTTCTTGCCATTTCTTCGTCGTCAAAAATCAATATTACGATTGGCAAAATTAAGGAATTTGACGCGCAAAACGTATGTTCTTGTCTGTTTTTTTTATAATTTTGCCGCTCGTTAGACCTGCTCTCCGGCGGCGGAGAAAAGCTATAAAATAATGACCAAAAC
>JAJPZE010000010.1 GCA_021204565.1 Prevotella sp.
CGATACGGCGTGCCGAAAGAACAGCTCCGCAGGTATCGACGAGCTGATTGCAAGGAATGAATATAAAGCAGTGGTGAACAACCTGCTCAACAGCCCCGGTCTCAACTACGGCGACCTCCCCAAAGGGCTTCTCCTTTTTCATAAATACGACGACGGGGAGCGTACTCCAATGGAGGAGCACCTCGTCGAAGCCGCGCTCTACGCGCAGGCCGGCGGCGAAGCGAACGTACATTTCACGGTTTCGCACAGCCACCTCGACCTCTTCAAAGCCCGCGTCGAAGCCACTGCCGGCAAATACGAAGAGCGCTACGGAGTGAAGTTCAACATATCGTTTTCCGAGCAGAAACCATCCACGGACACCATCGCCGCAAACCCCGACAATACTCCGTTCCGCAACGAAGACGGCTCCTTGCTCTTCCGCCCCGGCGGTCACGGCGCGTTAATCGCCAACTTAGGCGACATCAATGCCGACATCGTCTTCATCAAAAACATAGATAATGTCGTCCCCGACCGGTTGAAAAGCGACACGACGGAATACAAGCAACTCCTCGCCGGAATACTTGTCAGCCTGCAAAAAAAAGCGTTCGAATACCTCAAACAACTTGATAGCGGCTGTTATAACCACGCAAAATTGGAGGAGATGATCCGTTTCCTGCAACGCGATTTATATTGCCGCAAGTATGACATAAAGGAGCTCGAAGACGCCGATTTGGTTATTTATCTCAAGCAAAAGCTCAACCGCCCGATGCGTGTTTGCGGGGTCGTGCGCAACGTCGGCGAGCCCGGCGGAGGCCCGTTTATCGCATACAATGCCGACGGAACCACATCTCTGCAAATATTGGAGTCGACGCAAATCGACACACGACGTCAGGAATACGTCGATATGTTCAAAGGCGGGACGCACTTTAACCCGGTCGATCTCGTCTGCGCAACTAAGGATTTCAAGGGCAACAGCTTCGATCTGACCCGCTTCGTTGACCCTCAAACCGGGTTCATATCCAACAAGAGCAAGGGCGGGAAAGAACTTAAAGCGCTCGAGCTGCCCGGCTTATGGAATGGCGCAATGAGTGATTGGAACACCGTCTTCGTAGAGGTGCCCCTCTCTACGTTCAACCCCGTGAAGACCGTCAACGACCTTCTCCGCCCCGAACACCGCTGAACGTATTGACCCGAAAAGAACGTTTCGACGCGATACTCGCTTGGTTTGAGAGCCGCCAACCCGCTCCGAAGACCGAGCTGAACTACGGCAGCGCCTTTCAATTGCTTGTCGCAACGATGCTCAGCGCGCAGTGCACCGACGTGAGGATCAACCTTGTTACGCCCTCTCTGTTCCGTTCGTACCCCGACGCAAAGAGCCTCGCGGCGGCCCGGACCGAAGATATTCTGCGGCTGATCGGCTCCGTAAGCTATCCCAACGCCAAGGCGAAGCACCTCAAAAGCATGGCGGAGACGTTGGTCGAGCGCTTCGGAGGCGAAGTGCCGGATACGAACGAGGCGCTCGAGAGCTTGCCCGGCGTGGGGCGCAAGACGGCAAATGTAGTGCTTTCCGTTTGGTTCGCGCAGGCGAGGATCGCCGTCGACACGCACGTGTTTCGCGTTGCACACCGGCTCGGACTTGTGCCCGAGACCGCCGACACCCCGCTGAAAACCGAGTTGCAACTTTATAAGTACATCCCGAAAGAGCGGGCGGCGGACGCTCATCACTGGCTTCTTCTCCACGGCCGGTACACCTGCCGGAGCCGGCAACCCAAGTGCGGGCAGTGCCCCTTCGCCGGGTTTTGCCCCGCGCCGGAGAATAAATAAGCACATAAATACATATATACATTATGAACAGCGAATTAATTCTCGGTTTCCTTGCCGACGTTGCCGCGAACAACAACCGCGAGTGGTTCCGCGCCAACAAACCCCGTTACGACGAGGCGCGTAAGGAGCTTTCGAACATAACCGAAGAGCTGATAAGGCGTATCGCGAAGTTCGATCCGACGGTGGCTAACCTCACTCCGAAAGATTGCATGTTCGGGTTTTACCGCGACGTGCGCTTCTCTCCCGACAAGTCGCCGTATAAAAGAAACTTCGGCACATATATCTGCCGGGCGACCAAGAAATCGCTTCAAGGCGGATATTACGTGCACTTTCAGCCCGGCTCTTGTTTCCTTGCGGCGGGCACGTACTGGCTTCCGACAAAGATTCTTACCGCTTGCCGGAACGAGATAATGGCGAACATAGACGATTGGAGGGCAATCGTCGAAAGCCGTAAGTTCGTCAGATACTTCGGGCGGGCGGGGGAGTACGCCGCCGCGGACTTTGATAACTACGAGGGTATGACCGGGAAAGGGTTCGGCTCGATATACCTAAAAAAATGCCCCAAGGACTTTCCGAAGGATTACGAATACGTTGATTACCTGCGCATGAAAGATTATTGTTGCTGGCGCAAGGTAAGCGACGGCTTTTATAAAACCGGTGATTGGATGGATAAGGCTATGGATTTGTTCCGCACCGCAAAGCCGGTTGTCGACTTTATGAACGCCGTTATAGCCGACTATGAATAACGTCCGGGCGGTGCCCGCGCTACCCGCCGCCGCGGCAACGGTTGCCGGCATACTGCTCGCGTATTATTCCCCGGACGTCCCGCTGCGCATATCGTCGGCGGCGTTGGCGGCGTGCGTGGCGGCGCTGATATTGTTTCTCCGCATGCCGCACCTGCGCGTATACCCCGCGTTTCTTGCGCTCTTCGTCGTCGCGACGATGTGTATGACGCGGGCAAAGGAGCGCATACACGTCCCGTTACCCGACCGGATGACGGCGCTGAAAGGTGTCGTAACCGGCCGCCCGCGGACGACGGACCGCGTGAAAATATTTGATTTATACGTCGTCGGCGGACAACCGAAGGGGAAGAAAATCACATGCCGCACGCCGAAAGAAAACCCCTGCGAAATCATAATCGGGGGTTCGTACGTCGTTGAGGGAATTTTATTCCCGATTGAACATATCGGGAAACACACCAATTTCGATTATGTTCGTTGGACTGAGAGCCGTTCGTTTTCGGCGGAAATGTATGTCGGACGTTGGGATATGTACGCAGTCGGGAGTTGTGTGTCGTCCTTACCTTTCCCCGAACGTATTGTCCTGAAAGCCAAACTCTTGCGCGAGAGGGTGCTGGATATGCTTGCGGGGGAAGGGATTTCCCCCGACAACTTCGCTCTGCTCTCCGCAATGGCGCTGGGCGAACGCAGCTCTTTGCCAAAGCAAACCCGCAACATATACGCTCAAACCGGCGTTTCGCATCTCCTTGCGCTGTCCGGACTGCACCTCGGAATTATCTGCGCGCTTCTTGTCGCCGTCTTTATGAGGCGGCGTGCGAGCCTCTCGGGGAGCATAATTGTTGTTGTCTCGCTCTGGCTCTACGCCTTGTTGACGGGGATGTCGGTCAGCGTCATACGCGCCGCGATAATGTTTTCCGTATGCGTTGCGCTCGCCATTGACCCGCGCCGCAGACAGTCGGCAAACGCCCTCTTCGTCGCAATAACGGTAATGCTCCTGATAAATCCGCTCTCCGTTTGGGATATCGGCTTTCAGCTGTCGGTAATCTCCGTGCTGGCGATTTCCCTTGTCTATACGCCTCTCTACCGGCTTGTCAGCGCCGAATTTCTCTCCCGGAACCTGCTCTTCCGTTGGTTCTGGAAATACACGGTTGTATCTCTTGCGGCCCAGATCGGCACGTTTCCCCTCGTCCTTTATTATTTCGGGTATGTCTCTTTCGCCTTTCTTGCCGCTAATCTGCTTGCAATTCCGCTTGTGTCCGCTTTGCTCTATTCGGTCTTTATATCGCTTGCGGTATGGTGGCTCCCGATAGTGCGTCGCGTGTTCGTGTGGGTCGTGTCCGCCCTATGCACGGCTTTGGATTGGGTTCTCAGCCATATTGCCGCATCAGGAGCGGGGCGTATCGAACACGCAACCATAAACGACACGCAGCTGTTGCTCATCTATCTGACGGTTATTGCGTCGGTCGTAATCATCCGCGCCGTATCCCGGACGATTCAGGAGCGCAGGAATGCAACCGCACAACTCTGACCGCACGCCGCCCGGCGTATGCATATGTCCCGGCAGTGAAATGCATATTCGGACAAGCAAATCATAAACATCAGTATATCAGCGGGTTGCCTTTCGCCCGGTGAATAAATGGTTTATGCCGGCCATGACCCCATATCATGGGTACCCTTAAACACATATTAAGGTACCCCATAACCCCATATCATGGGTACCCTTAATATGGGGTCACGTCCGGCGGCTTCATATGGCTTGCGAAAACGGAGCTGTTGTCCGGTTTTGCAAGAGCATATCCATACGTGATTTATCTGTACTTGTCGAGCAGCTCGGGAGAGGGGTTCTCGTAGTTGCTGACCGGCAGTTTGACCCGCATTAAACTGTCGAGGGTGTGCACCGGAGCTTCGGTTTCTTCGGGCAGGGGCAGACGCGAGAATTGCCCGAAATAGAGCAGACAGGCGTCGCGCCACCATACGGCGTCGCGTAGTTGCGTTGTCAACATCGTGCGCACTTCCCTGTCCGCCGCTTCGCCGACATACGGAGCGACGCCGCTCCAAAGCATTTGAA
>JAJPZE010000149.1 GCA_021204565.1 Prevotella sp.
GGTAAGAAGTGATTTTGCACGAACGGACAGTATATATTCCGGGCGGTATTATGAGTTTAATCTAAAGCGTACGATTTTGCCGCTGTCGTTGGTTGGCGCGGGTGCCGTCGCCATTGCTCCGGGCTTTATCAACAGGGGGAGCAAGGCCTTTACTAATGCCGTATTGGACATACGCGGCAACCGCAAACGGATAGGGATAGATAACTACTTGCAATACTTGCCAGTAGTCGGCTCGCTGTCGTTGGGGCTGGCCGGCATTAAGGCAAGGCACTCGTTTGTAGACAGAACATTGATAACCGGCGTCGCGTATGCGGCGTTGGGCATACTTGTGAACGTACCTAAGGCGTTAGTAGACGAGAAACGTCCGGAGTCCTCCACCCATAACTCTTTCCCTTCGGGGCATACGGCGACGGCTTTTATGGGCGCGGAGTTGGTTCGGATTGAATACGGCTCTTGGTATGGGGCGGGGGCGTATGCGGTTGCTGCGGGCGTAGGTTTTCTTCGCTTGTACAACGGCAAACACCGGTTTAATGATGTTGTCGCGGGCGCGGGGATTGGCATTATCAGTGCGCGTCTGGGCGAATGGAGTTATAAGTTGTGGGGCGGTTTGCTCGAGCGAAAGGCAAAGAATAAGTTTATCGTATCGCCGGTTATTGTTCCCGCCGACGGCGGATACTGCGGCGTTGCGGTGTGCGGATATTTCTGACAGACCCCCGTCAGATTGTTTGATTACCTTTGCCGTAACCCGCTTCGGCGGCTTTCGGTATGGGTAAAAACGGGGCTTTTGTTTGTCTTTTCCTCTCGCTTGCACTATCTTTGCAGTCGTATGATAGAGGTTAAGATAGCGGAAGAGGCGTTGCGTGAGAGCGCGTCGCGGGGTATGGCGGCGTTCTTCGAGACGGTGTTGAAAGCGGTGAACGATGCTGTCGGGGGGAACATCACGGCGGAGACGATGGCGCGAATGAATGCCGACCAGATAACGTTGCTCGCTTACGGAATACTTCGCGAGGAGGTGTTGAGCGGCGGTTTCATACAATTGATACACAACGGATACGGCGCGTTTATCTTCGTCAATCCCTTTGCGAAAGCCGTCCGCGCGTGGGGATTGGAGGGCTTGGCGGGGCTTATTAATAAGGCGCACAAGCTCTACAACAAATTTCATAAGGAGCTTGAGCGCGACTTAACCGACGAGGAATTTATGGCGCTGTACGAGCAATACCCGGCTTTCGATGCGTTGGATGATATGTTTGTCGACCTGGAAGAGCGGTTTACCGCGCAGGTGGCGGTATATATTGACGAACATCCGGACGGATTCTTTACCGTATGAACAAGGAAGCGGCGGAGCAGCGGCGGCGGAGCGGCGTGCGGATAAGGAACAAGAAAGCGTCGTTCGAGTATTTTTTTGTTGAGGAATACACTGCCGGAATCGTGCTCACGGGTACGGAGATAAAGTCGATACGCGCCGGTAAAGCGTCGCTTGCGGACAGTTATTGTTATATTGCGAACGGGGAGATATGGGTCAAGGGGATGAATATCTCGCCGTATTTTTACGGGTCTTACGCCAATCACGAGGCGAAGCGGGAGCGCAAGTTGTTGCTTAACAAGCGGGAGATACGCCGCCTTGAGGAGGCGTGCAAGGCGCCGGGATACACCATTGTGCCCACGCTTGTGTTCCTCGACAAGAACGGCAGGGCAAAGATGGATATAGCTCTTGCGCGGGGAAAAAAGCTTTACGACAAGCGTCAGAGCCTGAAAGAAAAGGAAGACAAGAGAGAGTTAGACCGTGTTAGAAAACATTATTAAGGAGCGTATACTTATCCTCGACGGGGCGACGGGCACGCTTGCGGGCTCTTACGGCATAACAACGGGCGACACCGACAGCCTCAACTTGTCGCGCCCCGACGTTGTCCGCGCCATTCACCGGCGTTACTTGTCCGCCGGAGCGGATATCATTACGACCAACACTTTCTCCTCTCAGCGAATATCGCAAGCCGGTTATGGTCTTGCGGGACGTTGCCGGGAGCTGGCTCTGACCGGCGCAAGGATAGCGCGGGAGTGTGCCGATGAGTTTGCATCAGCCAATCATCCGCGTTATGTGGCGGGGAGTATCGGCCCGACGAACAAGACCGCCTCGCTGTCCCCGAACGTGGATGACGCGGCGGCGCGGGATATAACGTACGACGAGTTATATGAGGCTTACCGCGAGGAGACCGACGCTCTTATTGACGGCGGTGTTGATTGTTTCCTGATTGAAACCGTGTTCGATACGCTTAATTGCAAGGCTGCGCTTGCCGCCGCGTTCGGCTCAATGGAGGCGAAAGGGCGGAAATTGCCTGTTATGATTAGCGTTACGGTGAGCGACAAGTCGGGCAGGACGCTGTCGGGACAGACGCTCGAAGCGTTCCTCGCCTCGCTTTCCTCGTTCGATATATTCAGCGTAGGGCTTAATTGCGGTGTAGGCGCGCGCCAGATGACGCCGTTTCTTAAAGCTCTTGCGGGGCGCGCACCTTATTATATAAGTGCGTATCCGAACGCCGGGTTGCCCGACGAGACAGGGCGTTATACGGAGTCGGCGGAAGAGATGTGTCCCGTTGTAGAAAGCTGGATATCAGCCGGATTGGTGAATATTATAGGGGGCTGTTGCGGCACGGACGACGAAGTTATCCGGCGTTTCGCGCTCTTGGCGGAGGGCAAACCGCCGCGCGTGCCGCGCCCGCGCTATCGTCTGCTTCATCTGTCGGGTCTGTCCGAGCTTGTCCCGCGGGGGGAGAGTGGGTTTACTAATATCGGCGAACGTTGTAACGTAGCGGGGAGCAGACGCTTCCTCAGGTTAATCAGCGAACGGAATTACGACGAGGCAATATCTATCGCGAGGAGACAAGTTGCCGACGGCGCGATGATCTTAGACATCAATATGGATAACGGCTTGCTTGACGCAAAGGCGGAGATGGTTCGCTTCGTCTGTCTGTTAGGCGGCGAGCCGGATATTGCGCGTGTTCCCTTTATGGTAGATTCTTCGGATTGGGACGTGATAGAGGCGGCGTTAGGATGTATCCAGGGGAAGTGTATCGTCAACTCTATCTCGCTCAAAGAGGGCAGGGAGAGCTTTATACGCCATGCGCTGACGATAAAGCGTTTCGGCGTGGCGGTGGTGGTGATGCTGTTCGATGAAGAGGGGCAAGCCGTTACCTACGAGCGGAAGATAGAGATTGCCGCCCGCGCGTACCGCATATTGACCGAAGAGGCGGGTATCAATCCGGTCGACATCATCTTCGATCCTAATATTCTCTCTATCGCGACGGGCATTGAAGAACACGATGCATACGCCGCCGACTTCATACGTGCGGCGCGGTGGATACGGGCGAATTGTCCGGGCGCACACGTGAGCGGCGGGGTGAGCAACTTGAGTTTCGCGTTCCGCGGGAATGATTATATCCGCGAGGCGATGCATGCCGTGTTCCTTTATCACGCTGTCCGTGCCGGTATGGACTTCGGTATTGTCAACCCCGCGACGCGCGTTACGTATGCCGACATCCCCCCGAAGTTGTTGTCTTTATTAGAGGACGTGGTGCTCAACCGCCGGCAAGGTGCGGCTGAGGAGCTGATTGAAGAAGCTGTCAGAATAAAGGAGGAGCGGAGCGGAACCGAAGATAAAGTCGTTATAAAGACCGACGCATGGCGGAGCGGGAGTCTTGAAGAACGTTTGCGATATGCGTTGCGCGCTGGAATAGGGGAGTGGCTCGCGGAAGATTTGAAAGAGGCTTTGGCGGCGTACCCGCGTGCGGTTGACATCATTGAGGGTCCGCTTATGGCAGGTATGAACGAAGTCGGGCGGCTCTTCGGCGAGGGAAAGATGTTTCTCCCGCAAGTGGTGAAGACGGCGCGGACAATGAAACAGGCGGTGTCAATCCTGCGCCCGTATATCGAGGAACAAAAGAGCGGCGGCGGCGCGACGGCGGGGCGTGTCGTCCTCGCGACGGTAAAGGGCGACGTGCACGACATCGGGAAGAATATCGTCGCGGTGGTTATGGCGTGCAACAACTTCGCCGTTACCGACCTCGGAGTGATGGTGCCGGCGGAGACGATTATAGATACGGCGAAGCGCGGGCGGGCGGATATTGTTTGCTTGAGCGGGCTGATAACGCCGTCGTTGGAAGAGATGGCGGCGGTGGTGCGTGAGTTGGAGAGCGCGGGAATGGACATCCCGGTTATCGTCGGGGGCGCTACGACATCCGAATTGCATACGGCGTTGAAGCTTGCGCCGTTATATAGAGGCATCGTCATCCGCTCTCGCGACGCAGCGGAGAACGCCGTTATCGCAACGCGCCTGATGAACCCGAAAGAGAGGAACGCACTCGCCGGAGAGCTTAGGGCGCGGTATGCGGAGCTGCGGGCTTCGTATAAGGAGAAGCAGACCCGCATCGTATCCATTGAGGAAGCGAGGCGCAACCGGCCGAATTATTTTGATTAAATACGATTATAATCTATAATGTTTAAGAAAAGAAGATGGGTCATCGACCCGGCGAACATAACGGAGACCGACCGGCGAGTGATGTATTGGGAGAATAAAGGGAAGCTCGTGCCGACGCGCGACCTTATTAAGAC
>JAJPZE010000186.1 GCA_021204565.1 Prevotella sp.
GTAAGAACACGGGGTTTGACCCCCTGAAAGTACGGGGTTTGACCCTATGAAACCCTATGTAATGAGCGCGCAAGAACTAAGTAATGAGAGGGTCATTTATGGGGGTTTGGCTTGGCGCGAACTATTTTCGTACTTGTTTTGATATGTGGAGATGCCAAACAAGAGCTAAATTCGCGCGCTTTTTCGACGGAAAAATCATTGCACACCACCCCTCGTCTTAACATAATTAACTTACGTTCACGCGATTAAAATTAACATTCCATAATTGTTGGCTTTTATACGTTTCAACGGTTCCAAACTCTCGTTAAGTTGAACACGAAGGCGCAAGAGACCGAATACGTTATCCCTGTTGCGCCCTCTCCGCTGTTTGGGATTGGTTCGACCTAATTCGGGTTGCACGCACGCCGTGCACTCGTTTACCGCGCCTCTAACCTCGTCTTGCACGGTCTCCTCGCGGGGTGTGTTTTGTGTCAAAAACGGTGTTTTGTTTGCTTGTTCCTCTCCCTTGCATACCTTTGCGGAGCGATAAAGGCGTGTAAGGATGACGGACGGCGGCGGATTGCATATACTGTTAGGCATGAGCGGAGCGGAGCTCGTGTCGCTCGCCAAGTCGCTCGGTATGCCGTCGTATGCGGGCCGACAGATAGCGGATCGTCTCTACCGGCAACGCACAACGACAATCGACGCGATGACGGAGCTGTCCAAAGAGGCGCGCCGACGTCTCGGCGAACAATGCCTTACCGGCATTATGCCCTACGCGGAGCGCGAGTGTTCGGCGGACGGAACGGTGAAATACCTCTTCCCGACCTACGCCGGCGGAGCGGTAGAGACGGTTTTTATCCCCGACGGAGAGCGCGCCACGTTGTGCGTCTCCTGCCAAACGGGTTGCAAGATGAATTGCTCGTTTTGCCGCACAGGCAAGCAGGGGTTCTCCGGGAACCTTACCGCGGGCGACATACTCAACCAGATTTACGCGCTTCCGGAGACGGAACGGCTGACCAATATCGTGTTTATGGGGCAAGGCGAACCTATGGACAACCTCGATAATGTCTTAAAAGCGACGGAGCTGTTACAGGCGTCATACGGGCTCGGAATGAGCCCGAAGCGCATTACAATCAGCACCTGCGGCATACGAAACAAGCTCAAACGCTTCATCGAAGAGAGCAATTGTCCCCTCGCGATAAGCCTTCACTCGGCACGTCCGGATATTCGCCGCCGCCTGATGCCTGCCGAGGCGGGGATGCCGATAACGGAAATCGTCGCGCTGTTGCGTACGTACGACTGGTCGCATCAACGGCGCCTCACCTTTGAATACACTATGTTTCGGGGCGTGAACGACTCTGCGGAAGACATCGGGGCAATCGTCCGCCTGCTTCGCGGGCTCGATTGCCGGGTCAATCTAATTCGGTTCCACGAGTTCGAGGGATGTGATTTTCGTTGCTCCGACGAGCGCACGATAGAGACGTTTGCCGAGCGCCTGAACGGCAAGGGCATACAAACAACCGTCCGCCGGTCGCGCGGAGAAGACATCAAAGCCGCGTGCGGACTGTTGGCAACTAAAGGATTTTCATAACAAACGGAATATTGACATATAATTTATGGATACGAACAAAACGGACAAACCGGACGGCAAACAACAGACTTTAGCCGCCGCGCCCGCCGGACAAGAGGATATAAAACTGCGCGTCGCCATTACGCAAGGCGATGCCAACGGCGTAGGTTTCGAAATGATTTTCAAAATGTTTGCCGAGCCGGAAATGTTTGAATTGTGCACTCCAATCGTATACGGCTCCCCGAAAATAGCGAGTTATCACGCCAAAGCATTAGGGGTTCACTGCCCTTACGGCATAATCAACAAGGCGGAAGACGCACGCGACAACCGCGTCAATCTTCTTGTTTGCTTCGACGAGGAGATAAAAGTAGAGTTCGGTAAACGCACGTCCGTCTCCCCCGCTCCCGCGACAAGCGCCCTCACCGCCGCAGTACACGACGTGGCGGCAGGTCTTGTCGACGTGCTTGTCTCGGGCCCGGTCGACCGGCGCGAGACGGAGACCGCCGACGGCGAAAAGGTCAATCTCGGCGACTATGTATATTATCTTGCCGATAAGGAGCGGAGCACATTGCGCCTGTTTCAGAACGATATAATGCGTATCGCGACCGTGAGCGACGGCAGCTTAACACACGTTGCCGCAGACTTCGGCAAAGAGCGCATAGAGACGATGCTCCGACAGCTCCACGCCACTCTCCGCCGCGATTACCGCCTCGACACCCCCCGTATCGCGGTGCTGGGTTTGTCGCTCAACGATGAATGTGAGGAGAATAAACTCCTTCGGGAAATAATCGCCCGGTTAGCCGAGGAAGATATACAGGCGTTCGGTCCCTACCGGAGCGATAATTTCTTTGTTCACGGGGAATTCGAAGCGTTCGACGCAATCCTTGCGATGTATCCGGAGCAGGCGTTATTGCCGATGAGGATGCTCTCCGACAGCATTACAATTGTGGTGCACGCCGGCTTGCCGTTCGTCTGCACGGCTCCTCTCTGCGGCGCACAGACCTCTATTGCGGGCAGAGGGAAAGCGGATGAGGCGTGGCTCAGGCAAGCCGTGTACGCCGCGTCGGATATGTTTGCAGCGCGGAGAAGCTACGACTTGGCACACGCCAACCCGCTCAAAAAATTATATAAAGAGCGCTCCGACAGCGGGGAGAAACCGTATATCACGCTACCGAAAAAGACGGATAAAGAAGATGGACAGCAATAAACTGCAAGAGATAAAGCGGCGTTATAACATCGTCGGGAACTGCGACGCGCTCAACTATTCGCTGAACGTGGCGTTGCAAGTTGCCCCGACAGACCTCTCCGTACTCGTCTCGGGAGAGAGCGGAACGGGCAAGGAGGTTATCCCGAAACTGATACACGACAACTCGCCGCGCCGCCGGGAAAAATACTTTGCGGTGAACTGCGGGAGCATACCGGAGGGGACAATCGACAGCGAACTGTTCGGGCACGAAAAGGGCTCGTTCACCGGCGCCATAGGCGAGAGCGAAGGATACTTCGGCGTAGCGAACAAGGGCACTATATTCCTCGACGAGGTTGGCGAGTTGCCGATAGCTACGCAGGCGCGGCTGTTGCGCGTGTTGGAAACGGGCGAGTACATACGTGTCGGCGGACAAAAGATAATGAAGACCGACGTGCGTATCGTCGCCGCGACAAACGTCAATATAAGGCAAGCCATCAGCGAGGGTCGTTTCCGCGAGGACCTCTTTTATCGCCTGAACACTATTCCGATAAAGATACCGCCCCTGCGGGAGCGCGGCGACGACATTATATTATTGTTCCGTCTGTTCGCTTTACAGATGGCGGAGAAGTACCGTATGCCCAAAATAACGCTCGACGACGAGGCGAAACGCATACTTGTCAACTACAAATGGCCCGGCAACGTGCGGCAATTGAAGAATATAACGGAGCAGATGTCGGTGCTCTCGCCCGTAAGAGAGATAACCGGCAAAGTGATGACACGCTTCATCCCGGACGAGCACGACAGTATGCAACTTATGAAGCTCGCGCCCGCCGCCGAACAGACTTACGCCAACGAGCGAGAGATGTTATACCAGATACTCTTCGATATGAAGTCCGCTATCGACACGCTTAAAACGGAGGTTAAAGTGCTTCGCGACCGGATGAACGAGCAACGCTCCCTCGACGGTATCGCGGGTTTCGACACTCCGACAGACGAGAACGACTTCGCCGCCGAGCGGAATAAAGACACGGCACGAAAGAACAATAAGGCGGTGTTTACTGAAGCGGAAGAGATGAGCGAGCCGCAAACAACCACGCTAAGAGAGATGAATAAAGAGATGTTGCTCAAAGTTTTAAAGATGAACGGGGGCAACCGAAGGAAGACCGCCGAGCAACTCGGCATCTCCGACCGCACGCTTTACCGCCGGCTCGGCGAGTTCGGTTTGATTTAATCTGATGTCGGCATAGGGACGTGAATACATTTATACATCACATATATAATGGGGCGCGGCGGTCGGCGCCGACGGCGTGCATGGCGCTTATGACATTGCTCGCGGCGGCGTGCTCGTTTAGCGGATACAAGTTCAACGGCGCGAGCATAGACTACAACACCACAAAAACGATACAGATTGCAGACTTCCCCAACCGGGCGTCGTATGTATGGGGACCGATGGCTTCGATGTTCAACAACGAACTGAAAGACGAGTTCGCCTCGCACACGAAGCTGACGCAGGTGAGGCGCGGAGGCGACCTCGTAATCGACGGCGAGATAACGCAATACAGCCAAAGGAACAAGTCGGTGTCGGCAGAAGGATACTCCGCGCAGACGGAATTATCTATGACCGTGAACGTCAGATTTACCAACACGAAGAACCAAGCCGAAAGTTTCGAACAGCAATTCACCGCCACATCAACCTACGAGACCACGCAAAGCCTCACGTCCGTGCAAGAGGAATTGGTGACGGAAATGATAGAGGACATAGTTGATCAGATATTCAATGCAACAGTAGCGAATTGGTAAGATGGAT
>JAJPZE010000165.1 GCA_021204565.1 Prevotella sp.
CCCGAGCACCACCCTGTCGTTCCCCACGAGGGCGCGGATGTCGTTTATTGCGGTGTTGATAAAGGAGTTCGGCGACCAGTCTTGCCGGCTTCCGCAGATGTCGACGATAAAGTTTCGGAGCAGACGGACGCCGTCGGTGGTGTGATACACCTCTGGATGAAACTGCACGCCCCATACACCGGCGTGTCCGCCGTTGTACGCCTTTATGCAATACGCGGCGTTTGTTATGGCGGCGGTGGAGGCGATGGTTGTTGCGCCTTGGGGCAGGGCTGTGATGGTGTCGGAGTGTGACATCCATATTTGTGAACCGTCTGTTATTCCTTTCAACAGGGGGTCTGTGGTATCGATATTACAGAGGTGTTGGCGTCCGTATTCGCGCGTGCCGGCTTGCTCGACGCGCCCGCCGCCGGTGTACGCTATATATTGCGCGCCATAACAAATGCCGAGTACGGGAAGCCGCCCGATAAACCGCGCGAGGTCGGTGCGGAACGCCTCCGGAGCGTAAACGGAGTAGGGACTGCCGGAGAGGATTACCCCAATCACGCCGGAGTCGTCGTCGGGGTATTTATTATAAGGCAACAACTCGCAGAAGGTATTAAGTTCGCGAATGCGTCTGGCGATGAGTTGCGTCGTCTGACTGCCGAAATCAAGAATGATAATCTTTTGCATAAGAAGGATGTGTGTATATGTGTTATAAGCTTTTGATAAAGGTTGCGGCGGCTTCGAGGCTCTGCGGCTTGCCGGCATCAAGGATTTTCAACCCGTTTTGTATCACGCCTTTGATGCGGAGCGATCGGCAGTTTTGTATATAAAAATCCATTATCGGGAAGCGCGCCGGATAGGCGGACATTGTCCTGGATATGCTTTGCGAGATGACGTGGATGCCGGAGAAAGCCAGCGCGGTATAATCAGCCGGGTCGATATTTCCGTAGGGCGAGCGCACCTCGCCCGTTGTTTTGTTTATCCACCCGACGAGCTCCATCGTGTCGTTAAATAGCAACAGCCGGCTCGTCTTCCGCTCGGAGACGAGCAAGGAGACATCGTTATCGGCGGCATTAGTGCCGCGGTCTCCGGGAACATGAGCGGCGTAAAGAGCGGGCAAGTTCGCATTGGAGAAGATGTCGACGTTATGCACCAGTACGGGTTCGGCGTTGCCGAAGAGGGGCAGGGCTTTACGTAATCCGCCGCCCGTATCAAGAAGCTCCGGCTCGTAAGATACATTCACATTGCGTTCGCAAAGATAAGCAATGAGTTGCGGGGGGTGGTGGTGCACGTTGACAACTATATTATCGAAGCCGGCGTTGCGGAGCTTTTCGAGGACGTAATCTATCATCGGCTTGCCCGCGACGTGGACGAGAGCCTTCGGCAACGTATCGGTCAGCGGACGAAGACGCGTGCCGAGTCCTGCGGCGAATATCATTGCATTCATCTTTTAAGCCGGGTTATTTGTTCGGGAAGCGTTGAGGTTATGTTCAGTTCGCGGTGGTTTATACGCACCTCGACGCCATATTTACCGTTGATATGAGCCGCCAAACGCTCCGCCGCGTAGACGGAACGATGCCGTCCTCCGGTACATCCGAACGCGAAGACAAGGCTTGTGAAGCCGCGTTGGAGCCAGCGGCTAACGTGCTTGTCCGCAATCGTATAAACGCTGTCGAGCAAGGTCAAGAGCTCGCCGTCCTCTTCTATAAACCGCTTCACGGCTTCGTCCCGCCCCGTCAGATGTTGGTACTCGGCATATCTGCCGGGATTATTTGCGGCGCGACAGTCGAAGACATATCCGCCGCCATGCCTGCTGTCGTCCTGCGGGATGCCGTTTTTATAAGAAAACGACCATACCTGTACGATGAGTTTTTGACGGGTCGTATCCGTTTCCGGCGCGGTTTTGTATTTGTCAAGACCTGCAATCTGCCGCAATACTTCATATAAACAACCGAAGTTGAAGTTATCCGCGGCAATCAGTTCACGCAAGTTCGCCACCGCCGCGGGAATGCTTTTAATGAAATACGCCTTGCGCTCGTAAAGTCCGCGAAAGCCGTACGCGCCGAGCACCTGCAACGTTCTGAACAATGCAAAGAGACGCACGCGCTGCGTAAATTCCTCATATTCCGGGATGTCGGAGCGGAACGCACGCAACTCGTTATAATATAATTCAATCAGTTCCCGACGCAATCCCGCGCCGTAATTTGCGGATGCTTGCCAGAGAAAAGATACTAAATCATAATACACGGGGCCCAGCCGTCCGCCTTGAAAATCAATAAGGTACGGCAGTGTCTCCCCTTTTAACATCACGTTCCGCGCCTGAAAGTCGCGGTACATAAAGCCGTTCAAGGGTTCACGGAGAAGCTCGGCGGCGAATAAATCGAACGCTTCTTCAAGGTGTAACTCGTTATATTCCGCTCCGGAAGGGAGTAGGAAACAATATTTGAAGTAGTTTAAATCGAAACGTATGCTGCGAATGTCGAATGCCGGAACGGGATAACATTTATCGTAATTGATACCCTCCGCGCCGGTAATCTGCAACTTCGGCAGGTATTTAATAACGGTTCGCAGAAGCTCTTTCTCCTCTTCGTTATAATCTCCGCCCGCCTCCCTGCCGCGCCGCAGAGCATCGTATAGGGTTGTATTACCGAGATCCTCTTGCAAATAATACAAGCGGTCGGGGCTTACGGCATACACTTCGGGCGCGTTCAAACCCGCTGTTCGGAAATGCCGGGCGAGATAGACGAACGCGTTGTTCTCCTCTTTTGATATGCCCTCAACGCCGATTACGCTTCCGCCGCCACTATCAAAAAGACGGTAATAACGACGGTTGCTCCCCGACGCGGCGGTAAGCCGTTCAATCCGTGCGGGCTGAGAGCCGAACCGTGAAGAATATAAACCGGCGAGAGTCATCACCGTTCGTTAAAGCTGAGAGCCGCACCGATAGCGGTTGCAAACTCGCTGTGCGGGGGAATAAAGAACCGCACGTCGAACATCTTCTCCAATATCGGGAAGAGCTGTTTGCATTGCGGCAGCAGGGACAAATTGCCAATCATCACGTAGTCCGCTATGCCCGTGCCTAAAGAGGAGAGTATTGTAGCGGAGCCGATTGTTTGGAGCACCGTCCATATAAGCCCTAAGGCGATGTCCTCGGGCTTGGCATCGGCTGTAGCGTTTCCGAAAAGAGAGGCTGTCGCAGTAGGCGCGAGGCGGCTTACGGGCAGGGGGGAAATCTCGCCGACGGTAACGTCGATGTTTGCAAGGTCGCCGTGCCGGGCAAGCTCGAGTATCTGCCGTATGTCGCTTGTTTTAAGCATTATCCGCGCCAAACCCACCAGCGTGCCGCCCCCGAGCGCCAATCCCCCGAGCCGGCGTATATCCTTTCCGTCGCAAAGAACGATTGACGTACCCGTCCCCATAGATACGACAATCATCCGTTCCAGGTCGGCATCGAAGCGCGCGCCCAACCCGTCGGCGATAAATTCATCAACAATCGTTGTCGGCTTTCCGTAGATATTGTCCTTTATATACCCCGCTCCGACGCCGGTAATCATTACCCGGCTGACGTCGGCAAGGGCGATGCCGTTGGTATGGAGAAACTTTCCGAACGCGCCGTAAAGCGACGTAACCGGGTCGTCCGCCTTTATCCTTAGCGGGCGGACAATATCTCTTTCGCCCGTTATGCCGACAATCTTCGTAGTAGAAATCCCGACATCAATACCTATAACCATATTGCTCAACGTCTGATTTAATACGTAATTACTGTTGCAAAGATAATGCAAACCGCCGTTTTCCGCCAACTCCAACGGATATAAAATGGTTATACCTATGCGCATCTTACACGCAATGGAGCGCCCCGCCACATCAAATTTGTAGCGTCAATGTATGTAACGATAATTATTTAATCAAATTCATATAATTTGTTAAAACAATTCCGATATTGTCTGTGTCCGCTTGTTGTAAATCAAAAATCATTACCTTTGCAAGGTAAGATTTGTTGCAATATAAGTTCGATACGGTTAGTTCGAACCCTAAAATAAGTGATATGAATTGTAGAGAAAACTTGCTTGCGATATCCATATTGATGTGTTTTATATGGTCGGGATGTAGTGTGTCGGCGCAGGATATGTTAGCGCGTCAAGCCCCGACGGATAGGATGTCGAAAGCGGTGGATACCCTTGCCCTGCAACGTCTCATAGAACGGGAGATGGCTGAAGAGTTGTCTACAGATTTATATGACGATTGGGATAACATATACGCTCACAAGGAGACAGAATTACCCGAAACCTATAAGATTGATCTCAGAGGCTTTTGTATGCCGACACCAAGCCGCGCTATAACGAGCAACTTCGGTTATCGTTGGCGGCGTCAACACAAGGGTCTTGACATTAAAGTATACGTGGGGGCCACGATACGGGCAGCGTTCGCCGGCAAAGTGCGTATAGTTAAGTATGACGCGAAAGGTTATGGCAGGTATATTGTTATTCGTCATAACAACGGGTTAGAAACG
>JAJPZE010000060.1 GCA_021204565.1 Prevotella sp.
CCACAACACGGTCGACAAGCAGTACGAGCACGTCGCGTTCAAGCGGTGTAACATCGAGCGGGAGCAGCCGTTCGGGCGCATCAAGAAGTAGCGCTTCGCGTAGCGGCAGTTCAGGCGGCTCGCGCGGCGGACATAGGTAAGAACGGGGCGAACGTATATAATTAATCAGTACATAATAGTGAAGATCAATCTAAAAACTCCGGTATTATAAAAGGTTGATTAGTTTGAATCGTTGGAGGGAAGCCGCTGTTGATAGCGTCTTCCCTCTGTCTTATTTGTTGTAAAACATCCGGTTTTTACGCGCGTTACTCCACGTGCGTCGGGACAAAGAATTTCTTTACGGGCAAGAGGAAAGGGGTAATCACTCTGTTTATCAGATCGCCTCTGGCGTTGAATTTCGTACATCCCGTGTATATCACGAGCCGCTGTTTCGCCCTCGTCATTGCGACATACAGCTTGCGTTTATCCTCTTCGACGGCAGCCGGATTGCCGAGTGAAAAGAAGTTCGGATATCGGTCGCTGTTGGCGTCGAAGATTATGACATTGTCGAATTCCAAGCCCTTTGCTTTGTGTATTGTAGTGATGATTATCCTCTCCTCGATTATCTTCGAGGTGCACAAATCGCTCTCTTTAAGCGTTGATATTTCGAGTATATGGTTGGATATCTGCGTAATTAAGTCGTAATCATTCTTCGGGTCGACCATCTCTTGCGAGATATATTTGAACACGTATTCGATGTTCTTTACCGGTTGTATCAAGTTGCTTTCGAGCAAGTATGCATACATGTTCCGCATCTCCGTTGATATGAGTGCGTCGCCCGTGCCCTGTGTTTGCCTCAGCCGCGAGGCGGTTGCGCGGTAGAGCGGAAGTATGTTGCGGCGGACGAGCAACGCACGCCGGCACACCGACGGAAGGCGGAGAAAGGTTTCTTGCGAGGGGATAACTTTTTGTGCAAGAGCATAACAATGCGCCGCCAAACTACACGTGGCGAACACGTCGTCGTCTGCCAGATGGCTGTTCTTGCCCTCCAACTTAAACACTTTGAGCAGGTATTTGAGTTTGTACTAACGGAGATGGGGTACGAGCAGACGTGTCAGTTTCAATGTGTCGAAATAAATCGGGGCGTGTGCCCTGAGGTCGTAATCGGGCAGATAGCGGCGCAGGTTGGCGTCGAGGATGTTATAGTCGAAATCGGCGTTGTGCCCCAGGAGAATGTCCGCGTCGACGTAGTCGGCGAAGCGCCGGAGCGCCTCATCGTGCTGGAGCGGATGTTGGTTTTTGCGCTCCTCTATTATCGGGTTCACCACGTCGCCCAACATCTTCGGTATTTCGCGTTCCGTCTCTATATACACGCAGAAAGCCGAGTCGTCAACGATTTGCCCCCGCCTTATGCGAACCGCCGCTATCTGTACGATGTCGTCTTCGAGTACGTTCAGCCCCGTCGTCTCCGTATCGAAAACGACTATCTCCTCTTCGTTGAAGACGCGCGCGAACGCCTTTACGTAGCTACTTCCGGGTCGGAGCATGAGGTCGGCGGGGGTTAGCGCGTGCTCGGTCAGTTGACGGACAAAGTCGCGTGCCGATGTATTCCGCTCATATACATGAAGTCCTTTCAACAACCGCGACCAAGCGATGAAATTATGTTCATTGGCGAATATCGCCAAATGCGCGATGAGGAGCTTAACCGCCGGCGAAGAGAACAAATCGGTGCCGCTGACCTTGAAGTGCCGTATATTCATTTCGTCCATACGCCCGCTTATCGTGTCGGCATCGTTGTTTGTCAAAACTATTACGGCGGTTGTCGCCCCGCTGTCTTCTTCGCTCAGCCGGCGTGCTTGTTGCGCCGCGTCGGTAAACTCCTCTCTCAACGTCGGCACGCGGTAATAACACAGCTCGTTGCCCGTCCGAACGGGTTGCCAATCGGTTTCGGGCAACAGTGCGGGGTCGATATGGAGCACTTCCGACGCATAAGTATTGAACACGTCGAGCAGGTATTCGGGCGAGCGATGATTGGTTGTCAGCCGGAAGATATGTCCGTCGCAACGTTCTTTAAGCCGCTCCAAAGTATTCACTTTTGCGCCCATAAAGGAGAATATTGCCTGTTGCTCGTCGCCCAAATACATCATCGTGCGGTCTGCCGGGTCGTGTCCATCCGCGCCGTCTGCCGACATCAGCAAGTCGATAATAGCGAGTTGTAACGGGTTTAAATCTTGCACCTCATCCACCTGGCACCACGTATAATGCCTGTATGTACCCTGTCCGCCGCCGCGCACGACATCACGTTCCTCTTTCAGCGCATCATACGTAAGCAACAGCAAATCTTCGAAATCGATTAACCGGTTGTCGCGTTTGTATTCGTCATATTGCCGCGCAAGCGACATCTTGCCCAACATCGCGGCAAGCAATTGTTGACATCCGGCGGGGTACGCATCGCCTTTGACGATATCCGCAAAGTCGTCCGCGCCGTGATAAATCAGCGCCATCACAGCCGGTGTGAACGTCATACGCTGCACCTTGCATATCAATTCAAGCGCTTCAATATCGCCTCTTGTGAGGCATTCCGGGTGTATTCTCAGCTCTTTCGGGTGGATATGCTCTATCTGGCGCATAAAGCCGGCGAGGTGTACGGCAGCATAACAACGTTGGCGCGTCTCCCTGTTCGCCGCCACTACGTCCTCATCCAAGCCGATAAATTGACTCATAATGCTCAGCACGTCTTCGTCGTCGATGATGCCCGTCTCCGCCGGTACGAGAGAGTTTTCGAGCAGGAAACGCGAGCAGAAACGATGGATATTCCCCACGTACACCTCGTCTATGTCGTGGTCGGAGATGGCGGTGCGTATGCGCTCCATCATCCCCCGTGCCGCGCGATTGGTAAAGGTCAGGCAGAGCATGTCCCCGTAATTCACCCCCGCCGCGTGTGCATAACGTATTCTCTCCGCCAACACATGTGTCTTCCCGCAACCCGGAGGGGCAAGGGTGAGGAACTCGCCTCCCGTTGCGCGAATCACCCGTTGTTGCTCCTCGTCTTGTATTGCCGGCTTGTTCCCCGCGGCGTGGTTATGCATATTCGGTTGTATTCGTTTCGAATGAAATCAGCTCCAAAGTTAAACGAAATAAGTTGATGTATGAGTTGATATGAGGGTTATTTTCGCCTAAAAAGATTGTTTTGTTTGTAAATCCTTTGGCTTTGATATACCTTTGCGTCCGGTTATTGTCCGGCGCGGCGCGGGTTCGCGCTTGCGGGGCAGGCGGTTGTAGTTAATAACGTTGTCGGAAGACATTTTAATTTTGCTGAACATCGATGTGCGATTGTAGTGCGTTTATGGTTTTTGCGGGTAGCGCCACTCGTTACCTGGCGGAGAAGATATGTTCGTCGTTAGGTTGTCCGTTGGGCAAGATGTCCGTCACCCGCTTTGCCGACGGTGAGTTTGAGGTATGTTTCGACGAGTCGATACGGGGAAAAGACGTGTTCCTTGTGCAGAGTACGTTTCCCAATGCTGACAATCTGATGGAGTTGTTGCTGATGATTGATGCGGCGCGGCGTGCTTCGGCAAAGACCGTCAATGCCGTTATACCCTATTACGGCTGGGCCCGGCAAGACCGCAAAAGCAAGCCGAGAGTGAGCATCGCCGCAAAATTGGTGGCTGATATGCTGACCGTAGCGGGTATCAGCCGCGTCATAACGATGGATTTGCACGCCGACCAGGAGCAGGGATTTTTCAATGTCCCGGTCGACCATCTCTACGCCAGCAGCGTGCTTATTCCCTATATAGAGAGCCTCAAATTAGAGAACCTCGTTATCGCCACTCCCGACGTAGGGGGGACGAAACGTGCGAACTCGTATGCTAAATATTTTAATTGTCCGCTCGTGATTTGCAACAAGACGCGCAACAAACCCAACGAGGTGGCGTCGATGCAGATTATCGGAAGCGTCGAGGATGCAAATGTCGTGTTGGTCGACGACCTTGTCGACACGGCGGGTACAATCACGACCGCGGCGGATTTGATGAAGAGTCGCGGAGCGCGTAGCGTGCGTGCGTGCGCAAGCCATTGCGTGATGAGCGGGCTCGCGACAGAGAGGCTCGAAAGCTCGTTATTAGAGGAGATGGCGTTCACCGACTCCATTCCCTATACCCATACGTGCCATAAGGTGCGCCAGTTGACCGTCGCGGACATCTTCGCCGAGACCATACGGCGCGTGGAGAATAACGAGAGTATTTCCTCGCAATACCTTATATAATTTCGCGCGCAACCCGACGTCATTAGCCGGCGTTGCATGCTAATCGTCCGCCGTCCGCCCGGTTCCGGCGGTGTCCGTCTCTGAGGTTTATCCGGCGGCGAAGCCATTTCTCAGGCGTTCTCTCCCCACTTCATAAACAAGCTTTATAATGTAAATAAAACGCATATTATTAAATTGCACACTCCCGAATTTAACGTTTGAAATTCGCGTAACGCCGCCGGCG
>JAJPZE010000004.1 GCA_021204565.1 Prevotella sp.
GTTATATTATAAGAGAGATTTCGCTATCAAATCGTAACCCCCGCCCTCGCGGAAATCACTTTAACCGCCTTTCGTGCCGCAAAGGTAAGGGAGCGGAGCATAGCTTTGCAAATTAATCAACATAGTTTAACGTTTAATTTTATCCGATTAATTGATTAATATCAATTAATCAATCGGAATATGAATTTATAACTTTTCGAGCGCTTTCGCTTACAAATTGAAACCCGGCACCACGTGTACCGCCGGTCGATTACACTAATTTGACCGGACAGCGGTATAATTATTGAACAAATCCGACATATTTCGCGGTTTCGCCGCAGTTCGGGTTTCAATTTGTCATATTTTTGTTGCCGTCCCTTATAACAAGGCGACAGCGGAGGCGGACAGTCCGAAGACGAGGTTGTTACGCGCCGCAGCCGCCAACGCCGCATTCAGGTCTCTGCCCCTCAGACGGGTCAGCATGCGGTACGCGCGGCAATGACAGAAGACATATATGAGCATTATAAACGAGCGCCAATCGAAGCCGGCGTAAACGAAAACGACAAATGTGGCGGCGAATCCGATAAAGAAATAGAGCGCAAGCGAGGCGCGGCGGCCGAGCCGCACCACAAGAGTGCGTTTCCCGTCGTTGCGGTCGAGGTCGATGTCGCGATAGTTATTGACAATCAGGAGATTGTCTATCACTAACCCGCAAGCCACAGAAAGCACGATTATCCATACGTTGACGGTGCCCGTCTGCAAAAAATAAGTGAGGCATACGGGCACAAGACCGAAGAAAAGAACTACGAGAACATCTCCCAGCCCCAGATACGAGAGAACGGTTGTATAGAGAAAACAGAACACCACACAGGCGATGCCGGCAAGCACCATCCCCCATCCGCCGTAGAGCGTAAGGGGCAGCCCGACGATACAAGCAAGGGTTGTAACGACGACGAGCGCACGCCGCATCGCCCCGGGGGTAACCCAACCCATCGTACAAGCCCGCGGCGGACCGAGCCGGGTATCGGGATTGTCGTTCCCTTTGCGCCAGTCGAAGTAATCGTTAACTAAGTTCGCATCCACCTGCATTATCAAGGCGAACAGCACGCACAGGACGGCGGGGACGGCGTGCAACCGGTAACCGAGGTCGGCAAGGGATAAGGCGAGCCCGAGTATAACGGGCGTAAGGGCACCGGTGAGTGTCTTCGGACGTGCTGCCAAAACCCAGGCGCGGAGCGAGTTCGTGCGTATTGTTGCGTTATTATTCATAAGTTCAGATTGTCGTAAATGTTGTCAAATGCCTTGCGCAAGCTGTCTTTGTCGGCGATGAGGGCGCGCAACCGGCGGAGCCTTTCCTCATTCGGCGAGTTGGCTATCCACAGGCGGATGTACCCCGTTTCGGAGTATTTGTTTTGCAAGTGATTGGCGAAACGCTCCCAATGGCGTTCTTTATCCAAGCCGGGATAATGCTCCACGCCGAACAGGACCGTGCGCCGCAATACCTGTTCGGGCTCTAATTGGCGGTCGGCTTCTGCGACGATGCGCCCGTAAATACTACGCGGCGCGTGCGATGCAGAGGCTCTGTGATCCTCGATAGCTTCTTTCATGATGCGCCTCTGCTCGGGAGAGAACCAGCGTTTCAGGCGCGCGTCAGCAGCAAGAATTTTGCCCCCGGTAATGTGGTGCACGGCTCGCGGACCCGATAAGCCGAGGTCGTGATATGCGGCGACGACGTAGGCCATATCCTCATCCACGCCAAGCTGACGCGCAAGAACGAGGCTGTCGCGGATTACGACCTGCGCATGGCGGATGTCGTGAGAGGGTCCGAAGCTGTTGTAACGGGGCAAGATATCCCGCTCGACGTACTCCATTATTTCGAGATTAACCATATAGAGACTATCTGACAGTTATATGAAAACATCCCTGTTTCTTCTCGTGCTTGACAAAGCAACGCTCCTGTTTCTTCAAATCGTAGAGCACTTCGGAGAGCACCCATTTCAGCGTATCGTTCCTCACCGCACGCCGTTCGTCGCCGGGCGGAGCGACGGTTTTGTAGCGGTTGTACGAAATATCGAACGTGGTTGCATATTGGTGACAGGAGTTCGGGACGGCGTTGCCGTTATGCCGTTGCAACTTTTCGATGTCGTCCCGCGTGCGCAGAACGCTCGTAACAATCAATTTATGAAGAGGTATGCCCTTTATTTGCAGGGAGTCAAAGAAGTTCTTTCCGACGTCTTGCAATAATTTCGAGGCTCGCGGGACGAGATAGGGTATACTGCTCCTTGCCTCCTCGACGGCAACGTAAGGACAGGAGCCGATATATACGAGCTCGTCTTTCCGCCTCTCCGCCTCTACCCTATCGGCAATAGGCTCTACGCCGAAAGACATTGCGGAGGCAAGTTGCACGTCGTTATTGTCGGCAAAACAACGGTCGTAACCCGGCACGCTGTAGATCCTGTGAGGCGTAAACGGTGTCTCTACGGCGGTCTCCTTATTGTTCCGTTCCTTGCTTTTCTTGGCGCTTGCCGTCGGTTTTGACGTTGCTTCAACCGCCGTTTCGTTCTCTTTCTCCTGTTTGTTTTCCCCTCTTGCGCTCCGTGCCCGTTGTTTTGCAAGCTGTTTCTCTTCCCGCGCTTGGATACGCTGTTCCTTAGTGTATGCAACGCCCGGAACGGCCTCTTTAAGTATTGCCAATAACAACACTACAATACAGAAGCCTTGCACAAAACGCTTCGCATATAGCTTTCTCATCCCTTAATCAACATTGATTATCACATATCGGACCAGCCGGTATCCCGTCGTGTAAACGGCGGCTGCCCCGACTTTGCAAAGTTAACAACTTATTGGAAATTTGCACGTAACACGGCGCGTAACATCGTTTTTTATACGCTTTCATCGCCCCTCCGCCCGGCTCGTAGGCGTCAAAAACACATCTTTTGTTTGTCTGTTACATATAGTTACACTACTTTTGCACGTGAAGAGCGCGGGATCGGACAATGGCTTGATATGGAGAAGATAATAGCATTCACTCACAGACACGGACACAATACAAAAAGAATAATGCGGCGGACAGCGGTTTTAATCACAATCTTTCTTTTTCTCTCAACCGCTATCGAGGGCGGTACGCTCCCGGGTAATGAGGAGAGCGGCACGACGGTAACGAGGGACAGGACAATATCTACCGGGAGCAAGGACGGCAAGAAGACCGGCGACGATACGCCGTATCTGAAAGGCGCCGTCCCGGAGATAGACGGGCAAATAGTGTTCTCCGACGATATTGAAATCGCGGGGTTGACGGCATTGGAAGCATACGGGCGGGCGTATCAATTTATGGACAGCCTCGCCGGAGAGGACGTACAAAGCGGGCGGAGCACCATATCGCTCACGGACGAAGAGAACTATCGTATTGTCGGCTCTTACGTCGAGCGCCTCACGTTCCGCAAGCAAGCGCTTGCATTAGACCAAGCCGACTTCGGATACATCATCATCACCGACTGCACGGATACGTGCGTACACGTCTCTATCGAGCGGCTCTATTACGACTATTTCGTCGTGCGCGAGAAGAAGCATCTCGCCGCCGAAGATGTCATTAGCGACAAGATAATGCTCTCCGGCGACGGCACCAAGCTGAAGAAATACAACAGCCGTATACGCCGCACCACCGTCGACCGTATGCGCGAGATACTCTCCCGCTTTCGCGCGGCACTGCAATAAGTGCGGAGCAAATCAACTTTTTCTACATGCCTGAAGACTATAACAACGGACACGAAAGACGCCGGCACCGCCTCGAAAAGATGAGCTATGCCGAGCGCGGACGGTTCTTTCACGTAAGGAATATCCTCAATATCGTATTCATAATCCTTGCAATAGCGGGGATGGCGATATACTTTTATTCGAACCGGACGACGGGCGGAGTGTTGCTGATTGCCGCCGTTGTGGTTAAGCTAATAGAGTGCGTGTTGCGTATAATCCGCTGACACGCATTACATTTCGTAATGAAGACAACCCTGATCCGGCGATTCCAAACATACCTGAGGGCATATATTGTTGTCGCGTTCGCTATATTCGCAACCGGCGTATGCGCCCAGACCGAGCTCGACGACTTCAATCAAACGACAACGGGCAATAACGCACTAATGCGTCAAGGCATACGCGACTCGCTCTCGGCAAGCAATAAGGAGATACCCAAAGGCGTCAGGGCTTGGACCGTCGACCGGCAATTCGGCGACATCACACGACAATCGCTCGACACCATAACCCATCTCTTCCAAAACTCCGTCTATACACAAGGGCTCTACGGGGAGTACAATACGCTCGGCAACCTCGGCTCGCCGCGTATTAACCGTATATTCGCCGACCGCCCGAAAGACAACGACGACTTCTTCTTCACCGCCCCTTACGACTTCTTTCTCCACAACCCCGGCGAGTTCCTGTTCACCAACACGCTCTCTCCCTACGCCAATCTGAGCTATC
>JAJPZE010000169.1 GCA_021204565.1 Prevotella sp.
AACGGGTATTGAGCGCGTTGAGCATAGGGAACAAGCTGTCGCCGTCGACATTATCCAATTCGCCGCCCCCGTCGACAATTGCAGACATCATTGCGTTCATCTCGGGGTGGAGGAAACGGTCGATAATGTCTTGGTAGCGGCGTAGTTTCGCGGCGTGATATCCGCCGATGCTCTTGTGATAATAGCTTGTCTCGTTCTCGTTGAAGGTGTTCGACGCGAGATTGACCACGCGGTAGTCGAGTGCCGTGTCGGCAAGTATCTCGCGGTCGGTATCTGTCAGCGGTTGCGGTTGTTCCCTTTGGCTCTTCGCAACGAACATATCGTCGAAGAGATAACGCTTGTTTACAGTCCACATATCAGCCAGACTGAGCAACGCGACAATAATAACCGTTGCCCGGGCGGATAGTTTTTTCTTACGGTAAAGATAGAGCAACTCTATGCCGACGGTTATTATAATCGCCGACCGCCAACAGTCGAACGTGAACACGGAAGTGCGCATCTCGGTCAGGTTCTTTACGAGCGGGGCGAGGTACTCCGCCGGTATGCTTTGCATCGCATACCTCTCCGCCGCCGATGTGAAATCGGGGAAAAAGACCGTTGGTAACAGAGCAAAGAGAACGCATACGCCCCCCGTAAGAAGCCAGCTTATTATGACGTAGCGCTCCTTTTTCTTAAGCAACTCCGGAAAGTCCATTATCTTCTTCAAACCCAGCATGGCGAGCAAAGGGATGGTAAACTCCGCTATGACGAGGATGCTCGCCACCGTGCGGAACTTCGAATACATCGGCACCCGGTCGATAAAGAAATCGGTCAAGGGCATGAAGTTCTTGCCCCAAGAGAGCAGAACGGACAATATCGTAACGGCGAGCAACATCCATTTCATCGGTCCTTTGACTATGAACAGGGAGAGAATAAAGAGCATCACGACGAATGCGCCGACGTATACGGGTCCGCTCGTGCCCGGCTGGTCGCCCCAGTATTGACCGAGTTGGCTGTATATCTGCATATACTGCGGGTCGGCTTTCTTCATCGCTCTGTCGCTGTCGGTCAGGGGCAATGACGCGCCTCCTTTGACGTTCGGGATGAGGAGCGACCACGTCTCGCCAATGCCGTAACTCCATTGCGTGATGTAATCCTTGTCTAATCCCGATGTATTCTGATTGCCTGTCTTGGCGGATGTAAGTTCGCTTCCCCCGCGCATGCTCTCCTTGCCGTATTGCCAGGTATGATACAGATTGCTGATGTTGATGCATATGCCGAGCAACGCCCCGAGAGCGCATACGGCGGTCGCCCGCCCGAATTGCAACATACGTTTCCGGCGTATTGCCGCAATCAGATAAGCTATGATCATGAAGAGGATAACGTACAAATAATAATACGTCATTTGTACGTGGTTGGCCTTCACCTCAAAGGCTGCAAAGACGGCTGTCAGTATAAATCCCCGCAGGTATTTATCGCGCCCGTAAGCGTAAACGATGCCCGCAATCATCGGGGGAAGATAAGCCAACGCCATCACTTTCCATATATGACCTGCCGCAATAATTATGAAGAAATAGCTCGAAAACGCCCAGATGATTGAGCCTAATATGGCTAATTCCTTGCGGAAATCAAAGGCTCTTAAAAGGATATAGAACCCCAGAAGGTATACGAAGACGTACCAAACATTCTCCGGAAGCCAGAGGTGATATGCGTTCATCACTTGCGAGAGGATGTCCGTGCTGTCGTAGCTCGGGGCGGTCTGATACGTTGGCATGCCGGAGAATATTGCATTTGTCCAGCGCGTGCGCGTGCCGGTTTGGTTGTAGAACAGCTCTTGTTCCCGTCCTGCGCCGCGCCCCGCCGACGAGTCGTGCCGGTAGAGAATACGCCCCTCGAGGTCGGCGGGCATAAAGTATGCGAATGCAATAAGGATGAAGAGAACCACCGCGACGACGTCCGTCGTGTGTGCTTTGATAAAGGAGGTGAGCGGGTTATGGGCTTTCATAGCGGTTGCAAAAAGGGGAGTTTATGTTAAGTCGTTATCTCTCTCAAAGGAATCATCACGAAGTCGCGTTCGTGCATACGGGGGTGGGGGATATGCAGTCCCGGAATGTCGATAGTGTCGTCGCCGTAGGTCAGGATGTCTATATCTATCAGCCGGTCCTTATATTCGTGTCCGGCGGTCTTCTCCGTTCTGCCCAACAGCCGCTCTATCTCCTGAGTGGCGCAAAGCAACTCGCGCGGGCTAAGAGGCGTATCGAGGGCAATACAGGCATTGAGAAACATATGTTCCGAGACGAAACCGGAGGGCTCCGTCTCTACGAAAGATGAGCAACGAAGCACCCGCCCCGCACGCTCGTCTAATAGGTCGATGGCGCGCAGAAGGTTCGTCCGGCGGTCGCCGAGATTTGTTCCAAGCGAGAGATAACTAATCATTTAATACCAACAGACTGTCGCCGAAGACGCCGAACTTATAGCCATTCTTCACTGCAAGGTCGTATGCCTCCATCACTATGTCGTACCCGCCAAGTGCGCACGTCGCCATAAGCATCATCGAATAGGGATGATAGAGGTTTATCAATAGGTTCTCCGCAAGAGAGAAATCGTATGGCGGGAAGATGAAGCGGTTGGTCCAACCGTCGTATGGTTTGAGGAGTTTGTCGGTACCGACGGAGCTCTCCACAGCCTTGAGGACGCTTGCTCCGACAATTAATACTTTCTTCCCGCTTGTCTTCGAGCGGTTGACTATGTCGCACGCCTCTTCGGGGATATTGATTTGTTCCGAGTCGGTCTTGTGCTTTGTCAGGTCCTCCACCTCTATGTCCGAGAAGCCGCCGAGCCCGCAGTGAATGGTTATGAATGCCGTGTTTATGCCCTTTATCTCCAAACGTTTCATCAGCTCGCGGCTGAAATGCAACCCCGTGGCGGGCGCCGTTACCGCTCCTTCGTTCCGGGCAAACACCGTCTGATAGTCTTCGAGGTCGTCTTTCGTGGCGTGCGGGTCGGTGCGGGCGTCGAGGATATAATGGGGCAGGGGAGCTTCGCCGAGAGCATATAGGTCGCGTTTGAACTCCTCGTGGGGGCAGTCGTGAAGGAAGCGGAGAGTCCGTCCGCGCGAAGTGGTGTTGTCAATCACCTCGGCAACCATCGTGCCGGCGTCGTCGAAGAAGAGCTTGTTGCCGATGCGTATCTTCCGCGCCGGCTCTACATATACGTCCCAAAGCCGGGTCTCGGCGTTCAATTCCCGCAGTAAGAACACCTCAATGTTCGCCTCGGTCTTCTCCTTTGTGCCGTAGAGGCGGGCGGGGAACACACGTGTATCGTTGAGTATGAAGCAGTCCCCGTCGTCAAAATAATCGATTACGTCTTTGAATAAAATATATTCGCCTTTCTTCGAGCGCCCCTTTGCGTCCTTATGAAACATATCGATGACGCCCGATTTCTTGTGTATAACCATCATTCGGGATTCGTCCCGGCGCGTCAAACGGTATTTCTCTTTCGTCCCGTCCTCGTTCGTAAATTCACGTTCGAGGCTGTTCGGATAGAGCGCGACCTGCTCTTTGGGCAGATTGAACTTGAATTGGGAAAGCTTCATACACTACTTTTTTACCTGTCTGATATTTTATATTTGTCTTTTAATCTTCGTAGGCTTCGAGCGTCTGGCGCTCAAGCCAAGAGGGGAACTCGTCGAGGGTCAGAGCGCGGGAGAGAGTATAATCGCCGACGCGCGTGCGGCATAATTCCGTCAGGTATGCCCCGCTTCCGAGTGCCGCTCCGATGTCTCTTGCAAGGGCGCGAATGTATGTTCCCTTGCCGCAAACCACACGTATGCGCGCCGTCTTCGCCTCGTCGTCAAACGCAAGAAGCTCTATATCGTCAATGCGGACGGTCTTCGCTTTCAACTCCGGAGCCTTGTCTTTCCTCGCCAAAGCGTACGCCCGCTTGCCCCCGACATTACAAGCGGAGAACGCCGGAGGCACCTGAAGTATCTCGCCCGTAAACGTCTTGAGCGCCTCGAGTATATGTTCCCGGCTGACATTGTCCGTCTCAAAGCGCTCGTTTTCGGGGTACTCCATATCAAAGGACGCGGTTGTCGCGCCGAACCGGAGCGTCGCAAGGTATTCTTTGTCTAACGTCTGAAACTCCTCAATCCGCTTCGTGGCGTTCCCTGTCAGCAGAAGCAACACGCCCGTAGCTAACGGATCGAGCGTGCCGGCATGACCTATCTTAACGCGCCTCACGCCTAAAGCGCGCGACAAACGCGAGCGCACGAACGCCAGCGCCCCGAAGCTCGTCATCCCGTATGGCTTGTTTATGCAAATGATTTCCCCCTTTTTGATATTCATAACAGGAGATTACGAAAGAGCTAACGCGACGCAACCGATAACCAGACAATATGCCGCAAACCATATCAACCGGCATTTCTTCACCAACGAGATCATCCATTTG
>JAJPZE010000225.1 GCA_021204565.1 Prevotella sp.
TCTTTATTTATTTTAATAATTAAACACTTGCAAAGCTATCACAGCAGAATACGGCTGATTGTCAAAAATGGCGGCTAAAGAGATACCGCAATCTATTTCTCTCGCTCCATGCGCAAAAGATGAAACTATAATCCGTGTTCGAACCGGCTATTCTCCAAGCGGTACGGACACGGAAATCGCAAATCATATCTGTTAGATAATCACGAACATTATATTCAGAACATAAACTGCCACAATCCTGATTATCAGCCGCCTTCTTACGCGATAGATTTGCTTTTGTCTTTACTTGTTTCCCTGCAAACACGAAACGCGGAGCGACACTCACGTGCAGCCCCGCGCAAAGAAGAAAAATTTACTAAATAGTTACTATATTCAGTATAGTTCGTCCATTTCGTCTATTTCGTCATAATCTTCTTCACACTACCGTCCGACTTGCGGATAATATTGATTTGTCCGCGTACCGGCGTATTGACCCGCCAGCCGGCAACGTTGTAGATTTCGACTGCGCCGTTGCCCTTTTCGGTATTCACGCCTGTAATGCCGCTGGTCGGGTCGACGGTGTAGGTCGCCGTTATCTCCTTGTTGGTCAAGGAGTTGCCGAAGACAAACACATCAGCAGGAACAAGGAGAGTATACGTGCCCGTCGTGCTGACGGTTGTGTTCAGCCCGATTGTCAGTCCGCCGTCGGTAGCGGTACTGCTTGCGCCGTATGCAACATCTTCTCCGTCGGCATCATATACTTTCACAGATGATACATCTGCGCCATCGGCAAGCTCAAGCCCGTCTTCACGGCTGAACGTAACGGCATCAAGTGCCGTTACCGTCGAGCCGCTCGCGGGACTGAGGGTAACCGCATACTCGCCCGAGACGATGAACACTGCGTAAGTGTCCACACTCTGCGACCGAGTGCCGTCGCCGGCAGTCAGCGTGAATATGTTCTTGGGTACATACACCGTGTATTCCCCTGCCGCAACGATGGTGGTGTCGAGCGTGAGCAGGTAACGGGTATAGTTGCCATCCTCGTCTGCCGTCTCATCGTCGCCGTCGCAACTCTCGCCGGCGGCAAGCTGATTGCCCTCAGCGTCGGTAAGCAGGATACTTGATGATAAGCCCGGATTGTGGATTGATAGTCCGGCACCTTCTACGACTGTGATGTAAAGCGAGTGGAGTTCATCTACCGTGCCGCCCTCGCCGTCTTCGTCAACGGGTGCCGGGTCGAAGCCTAATGTCGGGATTGGCTCGTCGCCGACGAGCGTATATGCGGCAACCGTCTCCTCATTCAGAATCGCTTGTACGCCGACGGTGAATACGCCGTCAGGGATGGTAAGCGTATACGTGCCGCCAGCCGGGAAGAGAGGAGAGTGAACATAGAGACGGTCGGACAGCGTGAGCGTGTATGACGTGCCGTCTTCACCCGGTTCGGCAGAAACGACTGTCGCTACTGTTTCGCCGTCAGCATCGGTCAACGTGATTGCCGTGTATGCACCCTCGCTCGAAAGAACAAAGCCCACGTCGCAGGAAACGGTCAGCTCCGTGAGATTCTCCACCTCGTCGCCGTCGGCGGGAGAGGGAGTAAGCGTGAGATTCTCTACATCCCAACTCCGCTCCAACTCGGCAGATTGGAGATTGAAGAAGTCTGCGGGAATAGTAACGCTGTATGTCCCCGTCTCGGTAACCGGCTCCGTCAGGTAGAGGGTGCAAGAGGTGTAATCGTCATACACATCCGCATCGCCGTTCCATACCAAACTCTCGAACTGCGCCACGGTCTCGCTTCCGCCGTCTCCGCCCGTCTTGCAGATGCTGATGTCGCTTGCCTTACTACTTGACTTGCAATGGAACGGCACGTTGGAGGTGATAGTGATTGAGTCGATTGCGCTCACCGTCTCGCGTGCCGGGTCGGTGATTTGGAAGTCCGGTATATAGAACGTGGATGTTGTCGCCTCGCTAGTCGCCGTCTTGCCGCTGTCGGTGTAGAAGAAACCTTCGGGCAGGTTGATGGTATATGTGCCGCCGGGCAACGAGCCGTCGTCGGTCAATATATCTACGTACAATTTGTATTCTGAAAATGCATCCGTCCGGCTTACCCGGGTTATTCCATGTGATGTGCTCTGTCCCGTAGCAACCGTTTCACCCGCCTCATTGGTAATGGTCAACCCGGAGAAGTCGCTCTCGTCCACCGGCGTGGCATAGCCGGACGCGCTGATGTATATCGGACCGGAGAAGCTTGTTATTATCTCGCCGTCCGCAGGGTCAAACGTAATCTCGTACGGTATCTCCTGTATATCGGAGAAGTAGTCTGCCCAATCACTCGCCTCGTACTTCTCCACACAACCGCTGGGAACATACAACACACAATCATTCAATCCCGTAGGAAAAGGTTGGTAGTATGGCAAATAGGCAAGTGTCGGCGGAGTAGTCGCCTTACAAGTAACAGAGCTTAATGCGGTACATTCCTCAAAGAGTCCAAGTCCTACTAATGTAAAAGTACTTGGCAAGACAACATTCTCAAGAGATGTGCAACCGGAAAAGACTGAACTATTAGATAACTTCGTTATGCTTTCGGGTATCTCTATTGATTTCAGAGAGGTACATCCGGAGAATGCACTGCCACCTAATGACGTTAATGTGTTCGGCAATATAACCGTTTCAAGTTTCGAGCATCTGGAAAATGCGTCTGATTCGATATAGCTTAAACCCTCTGGAAATTTAACGGCTCTCAAGCTGGTGCAATTATAAAAGCAATAGCTTGGTATGCTATCGATGGATTTAGGCAACGTAATCGTTCCTAATCCGGAATTAGCGAATGCATAATCCCCTAACGTCGTAACACATTCCGGCAACGTAATGCTCTCCAACGAAGATTGGTAAAAACACTCCGCCGGTATCACCGGGGCATTTTCAGACAACACGACCTTAGTTGCTTTACAATTGTAAAATGCATGTGAGCCGTATGAAGTAACAGTATTGGGCAAGGTGATAGACGTAACTTTTGTAAGATTGGCGAATGCTTCTTCTTCAAGGGAGACAACGGTGTACTCCTCCCCTTCGTATGATATTACAGACGGTATGACCTTCTCGCCCTTGAGCCACCCCCATCGAGCTGCATCCGTCCCATCTGCTTTGCTATATTGGTACTGTGGTGCGACAGTTGCTGTCAGCGTGCTGATGTGATATAAAATACTATCCACCCGCAAAGTGTCCTTTTCCACACTATCTGCGTTGGCACCTAATGAAATAAAACATAGGTAAAGCGTAATCAGAAATATATTTTTCATATATGTTAGTGTGTAATTTGTTGTTATTCACTTATTTGTTTATTTATTCGTTATATAACTATGAGTCATAACAAGCGTGACGTGAAGGAAAGTCAATCAGCTGTCTCGGCTACCTCTACAATCGTGTACGTTGCTGTTATTTCCTCTGTTTGACCGACAAAGAAACCTGCCGGGATGGTTATCGTACACTCACCAAGTTCCGTGTCCTCAATGTAAATCGTACATGTATAGTTCCCGGCATCATCCGGCTCGTTGCTATAAGCAATACCTGTTACCACCCCGTTTTCGATATCTATTCCCTCGTAGGAATCATAATCTCCACTTGTCGGTGTTAACTTCGCACTGCTCGTAATGATAACCTCATCAAGATGACCGACTATCTCCGAACCATCTGCCGGAGTAATCTCGAAACCGCCAATGGTATACGTAGCCTCTATTGAACCGTTTGTATGCTTAGCCTCATTCACATAGAAGAAACCAGCGGGGATGCGGAGCGTATAGGTACCAACCGTGGTAATAGCCTCGTCTAACGTGATGGTGCATACGTATGACTCCGGGTTCACCACAACACTTGACACACCGTAGGTCGTTCCGTCCGTTTCCTGTATTGATATCGCTTTTACATCATAACCATCAGCTAATGCAAGATAATCAGTGGAAACGTTAGTAATCTCTATTACGGACAATTCACCCACTGTAGATTCGCTTTCGGGAGTGAACGTGTAAGTGATATCTTCTTGTGCCAATGTGAACACAACGGTAGTGTCGTTGTTCTCAATGTAATCATAGTCAGCATCCAGACTCTCGAAGTATCCGGCAGGAATAGTGATGGTATAAGTCCCGTTGGTATTGATTGCCTTATTAAGAGGTAAGCTGTACGACGCGAGATAATCATCATTACCCTCCAACGGCACTGCTATCGGCTCATCGGTGCAGTAGTATTCACTGCCATTCGCACCAACCACGGTTATGCCTGACACATCAGCTTTGTCGAGAAGCAATCCGTTCGCATTGCTGGTGGTTACGGTAATATAACTTACCGGTCCGACCGTGGTATTGCCGGGATAAACTATAAGATTCAGGTATTTCGTGGTATCCTCCGGCTCGTTCAGCGCCGCGCCCAACCCGGTTGGAAA
>JAJPZE010000223.1 GCA_021204565.1 Prevotella sp.
GACGATACGTACCGCAACCTCTCGTACCAGCACCCGGCATATCACTCGTCGAGCTACGACTATAATCTGACGGCGCAACTCGTTACCGACGGCATTATAACAACCGGCTCTCCGGCGCGTGTCGAGGTGCTTGTAAACGGACGAAACCTGCCCCGAAACGAACGGGAATATGCATTCGACGGCAACGATTGGAACCGTAATGTGCTCACGGGAAGCAACGTAACGTTTCGCATCAACTGGCTCGGGATGACGGCGGATGCAGACAGCGTCGTACTGAATTGCACCGTCGCGTATCGCAAAAAAGAAATTCGCGGCGGATACGAGATACGTTTCTCCGACGGCGAAAACACTCTCGCGCTCGACCGGAAAGGCGCTTTGCCCGGCAAAGATACGGGGTACGGGCAACCGTCCGACCCAAACAAACAAACCGAGAGGGGCACTCTTCCCGCGCGCGTTATAAGCAAAGGGTATCGCTTAACCAACGCCGCGCCGCTCGCCACGTTACTTTTAGAGATGAATATGACGGGGGCGGAGTACTGGACGATATCGGATATAAAATTCTTCAAAGAGGGTAGGGCGGTCGACACGGCATTGCTCCCTATGAGCCGTTTCGTCAGCGCGTGGATGAGTGCGGATGGCGGCGAACAATGGATTTACACCGATTTGGGTGCGCCGGCGGATATATCCGAAGTGCGTCTGTATTGGCTCGAAAAGGCTCCCGAGGGGCGTATAGAGGTGTCGGACAATGCTTCGGACTGGACCGTCGCCGCCGCTCTGCCGCAGGATGAGCTGACGTATTCCGTGCCTGTTGAGGCACGGGGGCGTTATGTGAGGGTGTCTGTCGAGGGGCAAGACGAGCCGTATATGCTCTCGGAAATGGAGGTTTACGGACGCGGGGGAACGATTGTAACGCCTTGCGAAGCGCCTAAGGCGGAGAACCGGATGTTATCTCTCGACGGCGGCGACTGGCGTTTGCAGCGCGTTTCGGAAGTGAATACATCGCTGGAAGAGATAGCTTCCGACGGCTTTAATACTGATAAATGGATAGTTGCAACCGTGCCCGCGACGGTGCTCGGAACGTATGTCAATGCCGGCGCGGTGCCCGATCAGAATTACGACGACAATACTCAATACGCTTCTGAATCATATTTTTACTCCGGCTTTTATTATCGCCGCGAGTTCGTTCTGCCCGCCTCGTTTGCCGGTAAAGAGCTGTTCCTCAACCTCGACGGCATAAATTGGAAAGCCGCCGTATACCTCAACGGGCAATCTCTCGGGCGGGTTGAAGGAGCGTTTATGCGCGGGCGGATGAATATCACGGCATTGGTCCGTGCCGGGCGTAATGTCCTTGTCGTGGCTGTCGAGCCCCCCGCTCATCCCGGCGCTACAAAGGAGAAGAACTATATGCTCCCCGGAGCAAACGGCGGACTGTTGGGTATGGACAACCCGACCTTTCACGCCTCTGTCGGCTGGGATTGGATACCGTCCGTACGGGGGCGCGAGACGGGGATTTGGAACGATATATATATCAGCGCCGAAGACCTCATCTCGCTTTCCGACCCGTTTGTCCTTACCTCGCTCAATCTCCCCGATACGCTCGCGACGATGCTCCCCGAAGTTTGTTGGCACAACTTTAGCGGGCGGGAGCTGAGCGGAACAATAGAGGCGTGGATAGGCGACATTTGTGTGAAGAAAGCCGTAAGCGTGAGTCCGGGTATCGGCCGCTTTACGTTCCGCCCCGACGAGTTCCCCGCTTTCAGGCGGGCGAAGATGAGGTTATGGTATCCGAACGGTTACGGCGAGCCGTACTTATACGACGCCGGCTTCCGTTTTATCGACGGCGTCTCGGGCGACACGCTCTCGGTTGTAACGTTCCGGCATGGTGTACGTCAGATAACGTATGAGGATGTCGATACGGCGTTGAAGATATTCGTCAACGGGAAGAGAATCGTACCTATGGGGGGCAACTGGGGGTTCTCCGAGCAGAACATGAACTACCGCCGGCGCGAGTATGAAGCCGCTGTCCGCTATCATAAGGAGATGAACTTCAATATGATACGCAACTGGGTGGGGCAGACCGCCGACGAGGAATTTTACGAGGCTTGTGATAAGTACGGCATCCTCGTCTGGCAGGATTTCTGGTTGGCTAACCCCGCCGACGGTCCCGACCCGGCGGACGAGACGCTCTTCGAGAGCAACGCTTTGGATTACGTGGCGCGTATCCGCCGTCATCCGTGTATTGCCCTCTACTGCGGGCGCAACGAGGGTTATCCGCCTGCAACGCTCGATAAGTCGCTCCGCCAAATCACATCTCTCTGGCATCCCGGAATAGCGTATATCTCCTCTTCGGCGGACGGCGGAGTGAGCGGGCACGGACCTTATAACGCTCTGCCCGCTAAGGAATACTTCGAGCATCAGACGGGTTTGCTCCACAGCGAACGGGGAATGCCGAACATTCTTACATACGAGAGTCTGGCGCGTACGATGCGTCCGGAGCACCGCTGGCCGCAGGGTGATGTCTGGGGTCAGCACGATTATACGATGACCGGAGCACAAAAGGGCGAGTCGTTTAACGCACTCGTCGCCGCCCGTTTCGGCACGCCTCAATCGGCGGAAGAGTTTGCTTCACGCGCGCAATTAATCAATTTCGAGGGGTATCGCGCAATGTTTGAATCCGGGGCGAAAGACCGCATGGGGCTGCTCATTTGGATGAGTCATGCTTGTTGGCCGTCTATGAGTTGGCAAACGTATGATTATTTTATGGAGCCGACGGCGGCGTACTTTGGTTGCCGCAAAGCGTGTGAACCGCTGCATATCCAACGTAATGCGTCGACCGGAAAAGCTGAGGTCGTCAACCTCGGCATCGGCGATTTCGACAACCTTAAAGCGCGCATAGAGACGTTCAATCTTGACGGCAGACGCCTCAGGGACGCCGAAATGAACACGTCTTCGCCAAGCGATACGACGGTCGAACTTATCGAAACGTCGGGCGACGTAGTGCGTTTGAGACTGTTTGACGATACGTCGCTCGTCTCCGAAAATACGTATATACTTGCCGAAGACTTATCGAACCTGCAACCGGCAAGGGTGGAGACACTCGTCGCGGACTCCGTTTGCACCGGCGGGGATGTACGCTCGCTGACAGTGAATGTACAGAATAAAGGGAGCCGCACCGCATATATGCTCCGCCTTAACCTTGTCGACGGCGAGGGCGTTCAGATACTTCCCGTAGTCTATTCGGATAATTATTTCACTCTCTTTCCCGGCGAAAGGAAAGACGTAACCGTCGCTTGGGCGGCGGAAGACCAACACTCCGACGGCGCACGTGTGGAGCTGACGGGGCTTAATTTGGCGCAATAATCAGCGGCGGATGACGGCTCGGACAACAAACCAAATGTGGTTTGCGACGGTAACAACCCAACCGTAATGACGCCTCATCACGCGGAAACGCTCCGCAAGAGAGGCGCGATGGTTGCTCGTCGTCATACCTCCCGACAAGTAATTCGCCACGACGCGCCGGGCATAAACCGTTTCCCTGCCTTCCCGCTCTGCCGCTTTCAGCACGCGAATACACCAATCCACATCGGCGGAATATCTGTATTCAAGATTATAAGGAGTGTGTTTCGCAATCGACGTGAGGGCATAAAACGCCTGATGACATACCAACATACCGCGCCTGTAATCCCGCCACGAGAGATTTTCGCCGGGGTGAAGACGGCGATGACGGACAAAGTTCCCGTCGTTGTCGACAATATCCGTATCGCCGTAAATTACCCCGGGCAGGACTGCCGGGCTCTCCGCTAATGCCGCCACCGAGCTTAACGTATGCCGGTCGGGAAATGTGTCGCCGGCGTTTATATATACAATGTATTCTCCCCCCGCAAGGCTGATTCCTTTGTTCATTGCATCGTACAGACCGTTATCACGCTCTGATATAATCTTCACCTTATGCCCCGTGCCGCGTTTGTCGCTTTCTTGTTTATACGTTTGAGCGAGATTAACCGTTTCGTCTTGCGAACAACCGTCGATGATGATGTGCTCTACGTCCCGGCAATCCTGCTCCATAACGCTGGCGAGCGTGCGCTCGACGGTCGCGGCGGCGTTGTACGTACAAGTGATAACGGTAAATGTCGTCATCCGCTATTGTCTTTTATCGCTTAGGGCGGCGCGATACACGGCTGCATACTGCTCCGTTACAACCTCCTCGGCGTACGTCTCCCTCACTTTCTTCACCGCGTTTTCCGACAACGGAATCTCCTCCTCGTTACGTAATATCCAGCGTATACCGTCGGCAAAGTCCGCCGTATTGCCAATCGTGACGACTTATCCGTTCTCCTTATGGTCAATCATTTCCGGGATTCCGCCGACGTTGAAC
>JAJPZE010000217.1 GCA_021204565.1 Prevotella sp.
TCACGTGGATTTGATTGCGACGGAACTGTCGAGCCAGTTTATGAGCCATATCACTACGGCGGTGTATATCGGGCTGTTGTTCACATCTCCTTATATAGTCTTTGAATTGTTCCGGTTCGTCTCCCCCGCTCTTTACGATAGCGAGCGCCGCTATTCCGTCCCCGTCGCGCTGGCGGTTTACCTGCTTTTCATCGCGGGGATACTGTCGTCTTACTTCGTTCTGTTCCCCATATCCTTTCGTTTCTTAGGCACGTACAGCGTATCCTCCCACATTCACAGCACGATTACGTTATCTTCTTATGTATCAACGTTTACGACGCTCACGCTCCTTATGGGTCTCGTCTTTCAGCTCCCCGTTGTTGCATTCATACTGACACGGATGGGCTTCATCAATGCCGGGATGCTATCGCGTTACCGCCGCCATGCATTCATAGTGATTATGTTGACAGCAGCAATCATCACTCCGCCCGACGTTATGACGCTCGCCATTGTCGCCGTTCCCCTATATCTGCTCTATGAATTGAGCATACGTGTGGCAGCGTGGAGCGGGGGCTAAGCCTCAGAAGAACCAGCCGAGACCTATTTTGAGCCCGAACTTGCTGTGGTCGGAGAAGTCGTTGACGGAGATGTTATAGAATAGTGCGGGCTCAATGGTGAGACTCTTGTTCAGGAAGAAACAGTATCCCACTTCAGGAGAAATGTTGAGGTCGTTGAACGACGGATAATCGTGCACATACCGTAATCCGCCCTGCAAGAAGAGCCCGTTCTGCTCGATATAATATCTGCACGCGGCGCCGATGTATACTTCATTGACGTGTTTATTGGAGAAGCCGAAGCCCGCTTCGCCTATGAGCATGACGTCTTTGGCAACCATATATCCGAAGTTGCCTCCCAATCCGAACTGGAACTTTGTCTCTTTACTATACGCCATTCCGAACCCGTCGAACGACGTGCCGATATACATTTTTCCTTTATCGAACTGCGCCGATGCGGAAGTGAACACGGTCGAAAGGAATACAAAAGCTATAATAAATTTCTTCATAATAAATAAGTTATGTAAGTCTCGTAATGTGCGGGCAAAGGTACAATGTTTTATATGATTTTTAATCTCAATATATCATTAATTGCGCCGCTTCTTCTTCCCTTTCGTCTCTTTGCGGGAATAGTCGCCGCCGGCAAAGAATCTCCGCCAATCGTCTTTCTTTCCCGTTCTTTTCCTCTCCGAAAGGCGTGGTGCGGCCTGCCGGGAGCTGTCGTCGGCGGGGTTGCAACGCACCTCAATGCCCCGGTAGATTACTCCGTTGACCGTCGCCATAACGTTCTCCGCATCGCGCTCGGGCACCTCTATAAACGCATATTTGCCGTACAGTTCGATATGCCCGACCTTCTGCCGTCCCCCCAAATACTTATTAAGGAACTGCATGCACACGCCCGGATAGAAGCCGGTATCCTTGCCCAGATTGATGAATAAACGTACGTATCCGCGCGCCGTCTTGCTCCCTTTGCGGCTGCCCGCCCGGTCGTTGCTCTCCTTACGCGCCTCCTTAGCGGTCGGCTGTATAATCTCTTCCGCGTCGGCGTAATAGGCAAGGAAACGCCCGAACGTGCGGCTGACGATTTTCTTTATCACGTCTTCCTTGTCAACGAAAGCGAAGTGGCGGTTTATCTCCTCTATGAAAGGGGCGATCTGCTCCTCGTCTACGTCGGTCTTCATTATATCATCCATCGCCTTATAAAGCTGCTTGGTGCATATCTCGTGAGGCGAGGGGAGCTGCCCGGAGACGAACTTCTTGCCTATCGCTTTCTCTATTGCGCGAATCTTCGACCGCTCTTTGCTGTGGATAATTGATATGCTCGTGCCGTTCTTCCCCGCCCGTCCGGTGCGTCCGGAGCGGTGCGTATACGCTTCCGTATCTTCGGGCAAACCGAAATTAATCACGTGTGTGAGGTCGGTTACGTCTAATCCGCGCGCCGCCACATCCGTCGCCACAAGAAGTTGAACCGTATGTTGCCGGAACTTCTGCATAGTTTGGTCGCGCTGCGGTTGCGACAAATCGCCGTGCAACGACTCGGCGTTATATCCGTCGCGAATTAACTTATCGGCAATATCCTGCGTCTCTAATTTCGTGCGGCAGAATATAATCCCGTATATCTTCGGATAATAATCAACAATACGTTTCAATGCCGCGTATTTGTCTTTAGCTTGCACGAGGTAATACACGTGCCTGACGTTTTCCGCGCCCTCATTACGCGAGCCGACGACAATCTCCTTATATTGCCCCATGTAATTTCGCGCCACATCCTCCACTTCCCCGCTCATCGTGGCGGAGAACATCAGCCGCCGCACAACGCAGTCGGTATTCTCTTCCGCGTCGGGCAAAGCGTTGAAGATGTCGTCGATATCGTCTTTGAAACCCATGTTGAGCATCTTGTCCGCCTCGTCAAGCACTATCGTGCGGACAAAGTCGAGGCGTGCGATACCGCGGTTCTTCAGGTCGATGAGCCTCCCCGGCGTGGCGACAACGATATGCACCCCGCGTTTAAGGGCGCGTATCTGCTCGTCCATACCCGTCCCGCCGTATACGGGAATGATGCGTATATCGGGCAGGTACTTCGCGAAATCGCGCAAGTCGTCGGTTATCTGCAAGCAAAGCTCACGCGTCGGAGAGAGGATGACGGCTTGCGTCCGCACGGTTTCCGCATCGATGTTCTGCAATAGCGGCAGTCCGTACGCCGCAGTCTTGCCCGTCCCCGTCTGCGCCAAGGCAATTAAGTTGTCGGGGTTTTGGAGCTGAAAAGGTATGACGGCTTCCTGCACGGGCATAGGCACATTGAAGCCCAACTCCTCTATGGCGCGCCGCAACTCGGCATTTACGCCCAATTCTTCAAATGTCATTCGCAGGGTTCGGGGTTAGTTGTATTTATTGCGGACATCACTTCCTCAAGCGTTGAAGCGACGGTAAAGAAGTCTTCAATCCGTCCACGTATCATTCCTTTCTCTTCCATACGACGGAGCATGAGGAGCGTAAAGTCCCAGAAATTCTTCATATTATACAGTATCACTCGTTTGTTATGATACCCGATAGTGTTGGCTGCGGCGACGGTGAAGATCTCGTCGAGCGTGCCTATTCCTCCGGGCAGGGCAATCATAATGTCGCTTTTGGCGAGCATTAAATCCTTGCGTTCGGACAGGTTCTCAACGGGTATCCAAACGTCCAAACAGTCGGCGATGTCCCCGCGGGGCTCGATAATGCGGGGCACGATCCCGATTGTACGTCCGCCAAAGCGGTGTACGGTTTGACCTATAACGCGCATCAAACCGATGTCGCAACCGCCGTAAACAAGCGTATGACCTGCGTTCGCAATCCAACAGCCCAGCTCTTCGGTGAGGCGGATAAAGTCTTTGTCGATTGCATCGTTTGCCGAACAGAATACTCCAATCCTCATAACCGCGCTGCAAAAGAGGGGGTGATGTAGTTATACATATCGGCGCAACAGTCGGCGGCGAAGCGTTGCGCCGTCGTTATCAGCCCGTCCCAACGGCTTTCGGAAAGACCCTCGTAAAGCGCGCCGCGTGTAATCCCGCCGGTCAAGAGCCCGTAAATAAAGCCGGCGTTGAAGCTGTCGCCCGCCCCGATAGTGGAGATAATCTCTCCCCCGGAGGGCGTCGGATAATCCTTGCGGAAGTCCTTCCCGAAGATGGAAACGGGACGTGCGCCGTCGGTATATATCAGGTTCGGGCAGTAAAAAGACAGCTCCGAGCGGTACAACTTCTCCGCTTCACTTATCTTGTATATTGTCTCGAAGTCGCCGCGGCTGCCCCTTACGATATCCGCGAGCTCAAGATTATCGATTATATTAGGCATCAATTTAACTAACTCCTCCTTATGAGCGGGGCGGAAATTGATGTCGTAATAAAGTATCGCGCCTTGGTTATGAGCATAATCGAGGAACTCTCTGACCCGCTCTCTGCCCCGCGCGTCAATCGCGTAATACGAGCCGAAGAGGACCACGTCGTCGGCATTCACATCGGGGTACCTCAGGTCGGGCAGATTTATATCCGCGCTCCGGTAAAACGTGTATTCCGCTTCGTTGTGCTCGTCAAGGAACGCGAGCGACACGGGAGTACTCATCCCGGGGTGGCGGAGCATATAATCCGTATTCACTCCGTTGGCGTTCATAAAGTCGGTAATATATCTCCCCGTGCGGTCGTCCCCCGTTTCACTGAGCAGAAAAGCCTTTGCCTTGCAACGCCCTAACGATATTATTGAATTGAACGTGCTCCCTCCCGGCACGGCGCTCGTTACCTTGTTATTTTTGAAAATAATGTCTAATAT